>JBCBKN010000001.1:0-34793 GCA_038521775.1 Pseudomonadota bacterium
CCGTCCGGGCAGACCGCGCTGATCTATGATGAGGCGCTGGGCGCGCAGCATTTCGAGCGCCAATCGCTGCTTTCCGACCTGGCCCAGGCCTCGACCCAGGCCCAGTTCGAGCTCCATTACCAGCCGCAATTCGATCTTGCCGCCGGGCAGGTCACCGCGCTGGAGGGGCTGATGCGCTGGCGCCATCCCGATCGCGGCGTTCTTGCGCCGGGCGAGTTCTTTGCGCTGGCGCGCGAGGCGGGGATCATGGAGGACATCGATCTGGCGGCCATGACGACCGGGGTCGACGAACTTCCCGCGCTTCGGGCTGCACTTGGCGATGGCGCACGGCTGGCGCTCAATGTCAGCCGGGCAACGCTGGCGCGCACCGATTATCTGGAGCGTCTGTCCGATGAGCTGCTGCGCCACGGGCTGCTTGCGGCGGATGTGAGGCTGGAGCTGCACGATGTGGTCGCGCCGGAGGACACGGATCTTTTGCAGCGGGCCGCGGATGCCGGGTTCGCGCTGGTGCTCGACGAGTTCGGGATGGGCTCGGCGGGGCTCGGCGCGCTGTCACATCTGCCGATCTCGGGGCTGAAGATCGATGCGCGCCTGGTGCGCAACATGACAGCGGGCGATCAGAACGCGTCGGTGATCCGCGCCATTATCGGGCTCTGCGGTGAGCTCGACATCGATGTGGTGGTTTCGGGGGTGGCGGACACCGCGCATGTCCCGCTCCTGCGTGCCTTGGGGGCGATGACCGTGCAGGGCTTTGCCCTCGCGCCGCCAATGCCCGCAACGGGGATTGCGGATTGGGCGGCGCGCGAGGATCTATCGGCCTCCAAAGGCGGCTAAGAGCGCCCAACCCCGGCAGGGTCTGGCAGCGCTGGCCGGGGCGGGGGCGGCCCCGGCGCCAGCCATCGCGGCCGGACCGGAGGCCGGGAGGCGGTCAGCTGCGCGTGCCGATATCGGTATAGTCGCGCGACTGTTCACCCATGTAGAGCTGGCGCGGGCGGCCGATCTTTGCGCCGGGATCCTCCAGCATTTCCTTCCATTGCGCAATCCAGCCGACCGTCCGGGCCAGGGCAAAGATCGGCGTGAACATTGAGGTGGGAAAGCCCATCGCATCCAGGATGATGCCAGAATAGAAATCGACATTCGGGTAGAGCTTCTTGTCGACGAAATACTCATCCTCAAGCGCAATTTTCTCAAGCTCTTTCGCGATCTTGAGGGTTTCGTTGTTCTCGATGCCCAGAAGCTCCAGAACCTCATCGGCCGATTGCTTCATGACCTTCGCGCGCGGATCAAAATTCTTGTAGACCCGGTGCCCAAAGCCCATCAGACGGAAGGGATCGTCGCGATCCTTAGCCCGCCTGATATATTCGGGAATGCGCGACACGCTGCCGATCTCGCGCAGCATTTCCAGACAGGCCTGGTTGGCGCCGCCATGCGCGGGACCCCAGAGACAGGCCACCCCCGCCGCGATGCAGGCAAAGGGGTTGGCCTGCGACGAGCCGGCCAGGCGCACCGTCGAGGTCGACGCGTTCTGCTCATGATCGGCATGTAGCGTGAAGATACGGTCCATCGCCCGGCTGAGAATCGGGTCGACATTGTAGGTCTCGGACGGAACGGCAAAGCACATATGCAGAAAGTTCGATGCATAGTCCAAGTCGTTCCGCGGATACACGAATGGTTGGCCGATCGAATATTTATAGGCCCAGGCACAGATCGTGGGGAGTTTTGCGATCATCCGGATCGAGGCGACTTCCCGCTGCCAGGGATCGTTGATGTCGGTGCTGTCATGGTAAAAGGCCGACATTGCCCCGACCACACCACAGACAATCGCCATGGGATGCGCGTCGCGCCGGAAGCCGCGAAAGAAATTCACCATCTGCTCATGCAGCATGGTGTGCCGGGTCACCCGGAGTTCGAAATCCTCAAGCTGCGCGCTGGTTGGCAGATCGCCATAGAGCAGGATGTAGCAGACCTCGAGAAAATGCGACTGCTCGGCCAGCTGGTCGATCGGATAGCCGCGATAGAAAAGCTGCCCCTTCTCGCCATCGATGAAGGTGATCGTGCTTTCGCAGGAGCCGGTCGAGGTATAGCCCGGATCATAGGTGAACACGCCCATCTCGCTGTAAAGCTTGCGGATGTCGACGACATCGGGCCCAAGCGTGCCGGCATAAACCGGCAGATCCATGGTCTTGTCGTCAATGGTGAGGGTTGCCTTGCGATTGGACTCGGGCATCTCGATCTCCCCTTGAGGCGTCGGCGGGCCGACCCCTGTGGCTCAAGACGAATTTTGCCGCCGCATCCCTGTTGCGTCGGACAGGCGCGCGAGGGTCTCGCCGCGCCCCAAAATCGCCATTACGTCAAAAATCGGCGGCGAAACAGTCCGCCCGGTGAGCGCCGCCCGCAGGGGCTGAGCGATTTTTCCAAGCTTGAGATCTTGGGCCTCTGCAAACGCCTTAGTCTCCGTCTCAAGCCCCGCAGCAGTCCAGCTAGCATGCTGCAACCGCTCAGTCAATCGACCGAGGGCCGCACAGGCCTCCTCGGTCAGCAGGCGGGCGGCCTTCTCATCGGGCAGAAAAGGCCGGGTTCCCAGCAGGAAATGCGACATTTCTACCAAATCATTCAAGGTCTTGGAGCGGTCCCGCATGGCCGGCAGAGCCGCGGCCAGCATGTCATCGCGCGCCGCATCGACAGGCAATGCGCGCTGCAGCGCAATATGATCGAGAAACAGGGCGCGCAGCCGCTCGGCGGGCATCGAGCGGATATGCTGGCCCGAGATATGCTCGAGCTTTTTTATGTCGAAGCGCGAAGGCGCCCGCCCGATGCCGGCCAGCGAAAACCAGGCCACCGCCTCCTCGGTCGAGAAGACCTCCGCATCGCCATGCGACCAGCCCAGCCGCGCGAGGTAGTTGCGCACCGCCTCGGGGGGAAAGCCCATCTCGCGATAGGCCTCGACACCCAGCGCCCCGTGGCGCTTGGACAGTTTGGCGCCGTCGGGCCCGTGAATGAGCGGGATATGGGCAAAAACCGGCAGATCCCACCCGGCGGCGGCGTAGATCAGCGCCTGGCGCGCGGCATTGGTGAGATGATCGTCGCCGCGGATCACATGGGTGACGCCCATATCGTGATCGTCGACAACGACCGCGAGCATATAGGTGGGCACCCCGTCCGAGCGCAGCAGGATCAGATCGTCGAGCGTTGCGTTCTGCCAGGTGACCGGGCCCTGCACCGCATCCTCGATGGCGGTTTCGCCCTCGCGCGGGGCGCGAAGCCGCACCGAAAACGGCGCATCGGGCAGGGGGCCGGTCGGGTCGCGCCAGGGCGAGCGGAAGAGCGGCGGGCGGCCCGCGGCGCGCTCGGCCTCGCGAAAGCTGTCGATCTCCTCCTTGGTGGCAAAACAGCGATAGGCGCTGCCATCGGCCAGCATCTGGTCGACCACGTCGCGGTGCCGGTCGATGCGCGAGACCTGGCTGACCGCCTCGCCGTCCCAGCCAAGCTCAAGCCAGCGCAGACCGGTCAGGATCGCCTCGGTCGCCTCGGGTGTGGAGCGGGCCCGGTCGGTGTCCTCGATGCGCAGCAGAAAGCGGCCGCCATGATGGCGGGCGAACAGCCAGTTGAAGAGGGCGGTTCGCGCCCCGCCGATATGGAGAAATCCGGTCGGCGATGGGGCAAAGCGGGTGACGACCCCGGTGGCTTCGTTCATCCTCGGTTAACCCTCCGGAGGTTCATCTGGCGCATGTTATGGACCGGTTCGGGGCCAGAGAACAAGTCGGATGCACGGGCGGGGGATCGAGGCGCTGGACCGGATCCTGAGCACCGAGCGGCTGCAGCTTGTGCTCTGGGTGCCGGTGCTGCTGGGCTGCGGGATCGCGGTCTATTTCGCGCTGGCGGTTGAACCGCCGGTCTGGAGCGTGGCGGCGCTGCCGCTTTCGGCCCTCTTTGCCCTGACGGTGCGGCGCCTGCCCTGGCGGTATGTGGCGCTGGCGCTGATGCTGGTTGCAACCGGGTATTCTGGGGCACTGGCGCGTGCGCATCTGGTGGCCGCGCCGGTTCTGGCGGCCCCGGTTGAGCTGACGCTGGAGGGGCGGGTGCGCGAGATCACCCGCTCGCAGGCCGGGCATCGGCGGCTGCTTCTCGACCGGGTGCGGCTGCATGGGCTGCCATCGGCGGCCTGGCCCGCGCGGCTGCGGGTGACGCTGCTGCCCGAGGATGCCGCGCGGCGGTTTCCGCCGGGCCAGCGGGTGATGCTGCATGCAAGGCTGGCGCCGCCATCGGGGCCGGTGGAGCCCGGCGGGTTCGATTTTCGGCGCATGGCCTGGTTCGATCGGCTGGGCGCGATCGGGCTGGCGCGCGGGCGGGTCCTGACGCTGGCGCCTGAGGCCGAAACCGGATGGATCGACCGGGGGCGGCTTGCCCTTGCCGGCTGGCGCGCGCGTCTGTCCGAGCGGCTGCGCGCCGCGTTGCCCGAGGAGACCGGCAGCTTTGCCGCGGCCATTCTGGTGGGCGACCGGGTGGGTCTGCCCGAGGCCGCCACCGAGGCGCTGCGCCATTCCAACCTGGCCCATCTGCTGGCGATCTCGGGCCTGCATATGGGCCTGTTGACCGGGTTCGTGTTCGTGGGTTTGCGCCTGATCCTGGCGCTGATCCCACCGCTGTTCCGCCGGCTGCCGGTCAAGCGTGCCGCCGCGCTGGGCGCGATTGCCGCCGGCCTTGCCTATCTGATGCTCTCGGGGGCGGCCGTGGCTACGCAGCGCAGCTTCATCATGGTGCTGGTTGTGTTTGTCGCGGTGCTGGTCGACCGGCCGGCGATTTCGATGCGCTCGGTCGCGCTGGCCGCGACGCTCATCCTGATCGCAACGCCCGAGAGCCTGGTCGAGGTCGGGTTTCAGATGAGCTTTGCTGCCACCACCGCGCTGGTGGCCGCCTATGAGGCGCTGCGCGGCCAGCGCTGGTCGCCGGCCGGGCGCGGTTTGCTGCGGGGGGCGGCGACGCTGTGCATCACCTCGCTGGTCGCCGGGCTGGCAACGGCCCCGATCTCGGCGGCGACCTTTCACCAGACCGCGGTCTACGGGCTGCCCGCCAATCTTGTTGCGGTGCCGCTGATGGGGCTGTTGATCATGCCCGCTGGCGCCCTTGCGGCCCCGCTGGCGCTGGTCGGGCTGGAGGGGCCGGCGCTCTGGCTCATGGGCGAGGGCATCGGCTGGGTGCTTGCCATCGCCCGGTTCTTTGCCGGGCTCGACGGGGCGGTGCGGCATGTCGCCGAGCCGGGGGTGGCGGTGCTGGCGCCGCTGGCGCTGGGCGGGGTGTGGCTGTGCCTGTGGAAGAGCAGGTGGCGGGGGCTGGGCGCGGTGGCGATCCTTGCCGGGCTGATCTGGTGGTCGGCCGCGCCGCCGCGGCCCGAGCTGCTGATCACCGCATCGGGCCGGCAGATCGGGCTGATGGGGCCTGACGGGCGGGCGGTCTTTGTCGGCACGCGCGACCGTTGGGCGGTGGGCCAGTGGCTGGAGGCCGATGGCGACCCGGCAAGCCTGACGGAGGCGGCGCTGCGGCCCGGGCTGGCACGCGAGGCGCGCCGGGCCAGCGGGATGCTGGGCGTCTGGCGGGTCGAGCTTCTGACCGGGCGAAAGGTCGCCGATCTCGCCGCCTCGCTCTGCACCGCGCAGGTGCTGCTGATCGTGCCGGGCCTGTCTGCGGCGCCGACGGGCGATTGCCGCGCGCTTACCCGCGATGCGCTGTCCGACGGTGGCGCCATCGCGGTGCGTATGGGTCCCCGCGGGCCGGTGTTGCAGCATGCGCTGACCCTGACGCGGCGGCTTTGGGACAGCGCCGGCGGGTGACGCTCGTGAGGCCGCAGGCCATCGCCATGTGCCGCGCGGTCGCCCGATAGGGAGGTGCACGGTCGTCTGCTGCGCCGTCTCCAACTCTGTTAACCCGTGGCGTGGCGGCTTGCGAGATCGTTGCGCGCGCGCCCGGGCGTTGGGTGGGTTGCGGGGCCGGGATTTGAGTATTTGAGCCAAGAAGAAGACGCGGTGCGGAGCGCAACGGCATCCATGGTGTCTTGAGGGTTTGGATGTTTTCTGCGGGGCGCCCGCACCGGGGCGGATTTTGACGCCGGGCATGTCGCCGCCGGACGCGCAGTTGATCGCCGCCGGGCGCGCGGGCGTCAGCAGGTGCGGGTGCCAGGAGGTGCGGGGGTCAGCAGGTCCGGGGGTCAGTAGGTGCGGATCAGCCCGACCATCTTGCCCTGGATCTCCACCTGATCGGCGCCGAGGACACGGGTTTCATAGGCGGGATTCGCGGCCTCCAGCGCCACCGCGCCGCCGCGCTTGCGCAGCCGTTTGAGCGTGGCCTCATGCCCCTCGATCAGCGCCACGACGATATCGCCGGTCTCGGCCGTGGCCTGGCGACGCACGATGACCACATCGCCTTCATGGATGCCGGCCTCGATCATCGAATCGCCCTGCACCTCGAGCGCGAAATGCTCGCCCCCGCGGCGGACCATGTCGCTTGGCACGCCGATCTGATGGCTGGCATGCTGGATCGCCTCGATCGGCGTGCCGGCGGCGATGCGGCCCATCACGGGCACATCGCTTGCCGCCTGTCCCACCTCGATCTCGGCCCCGATCCCCACCTGCCGGGCCCGGGCGGTGACCGAGGCGGGAAACCGGGTCACCCGCCCCTCCATCACGCTTTCGGGCATCTTCAGAACCTCGATCGCGCGGGCGCGATGGGCGAGACGCCGGATAAAGCCACGCTCCTCCAATGCCGAGATCAGCCGGTGGATGCCGGATTTCGAGCGCAGGTCGAGCGCGGTCTTCATTTCGTCGAATGAGGGCGACACGCCGTCGCGCTGGATCCGGTCATGGATGAAGCGCAGGAGATCGAATTGTTTTTTTGTCAGCATGCCGGGCCTGTGCGCTGCCGTGCGTCTTGTCCCGATTGGTTCTATGAAGGTTCGCGTTTTGTGTCAAGCATGCTCAACTATAAGTCGAGTGAAACATATTCCATTCTAGTTCCAGCAGAAAGTGCCGGCTGATGCGGCGGGCGGATCATCAGGGCGTTCGCGCGTGCCAGAACGGTCAGAAGGCTGGAATCCTGGCGCTCGAACGGCCGGATGCGCCCCTTCCGCAGCTCGGCGCGCATGTAATGCTCACGCGGGCCGTTTGCGCCAAGATCGGTGTCGAGCAGGGCGGTCTGGCGGGCAAGCGGGCCGGCGGGCAGGCCGAGCGCGGCATCGATGGCCGGACGCAGAAAGAGATGCCCGCAGACCATGGCCGAGACCGGGTTGCCGGGCAGGCCGACCATCGGCACGCCGCCGATCCGCCCGGCCATGAGCGGCTTGCCCGGCCGCATGGCGATGCGCCAGAAATCGAGCGCCATGCCGGCCGCAACGAAGACCTGCTGCACCAGATCATAGGCCCCCACCGACGCGCCGCCCAGCGTCACGATCATGTCGGCGCCTTCCGCCAGGCTCAGCGCGGCGCGCAGGGCCTCGGGCACATCGCGCGCGATGGGCAGCAGCCGCGGCTGGGCGCCGGCCTGTTCAAGCAGGGCGGCAAGGCCGAAATTGTTCGAGGTCACGATCTGGTGGCGCCCGGGCTCAGTGCCGGGCCAGACCAATTCGTCGCCGGTGGGGATGAGGGCGATGACGGGCCGGCGGGCGACCGGCACCCGCTCGATATTCATGGCCGCCATCAGGGCGAGCAGATGCGGGCCGATGCGCTGCGGCGCGTCGATCGTCGCCCCGGCGTGAAAATCGCCCCCGGCGGGGCGGATATGCTGGCCCGGCTCGGGTTGGACCGCTGCCGCGATCCGGGGGCCATCGGCCGCGGCCACCTCCTGAATGAGGATGGTGTCGGCCCCGTCCGGCAGCGGCGCGCCGGTGAAGATGCGCACCGCCTCGCCGGCGCCGAGCGTCCCGTCGAACCCGTCGCCCGCCTGGGCGGTGCCGATCAGACGCAGGGACGCGCCGGGCTGGGCATCGGCGGCGCGCAGGGCATAGCCGTCCATGGCCGAGACGGGAACCGGCGGCTGGGTGCGTCGCGCTGTCAGGGTGCGCGCCAGAACCCGGCCGGAAGCGTGGCGCAGCGCCACCTCCTCGACCCCCACCGGGGCGATCAGCGCCAGCACGCGCGCCAGCGCCTCGGCGACGCTGAGCATCGGGTCAGGCATGGGCGCTCACCGCCTGTCGATGCGGCCCGAGCGGCCACCTTCCTTGAGCACCAGGCGGATGTCGGTCAGCCGCATGCCCTTATCGACCGCCTTGACCATGTCATAGACGGTGAGGGCGGCGGCCGAGACCGCGGTCAGCGCCTCCATCTCCACCCCGGTGCGGCCGGTGGTGCGCACAACGGCCTCGATCTCGACCCGCGGGCCGGAGGCGTCGAGCTCCACCGCCACCTTGGAGAGTGCCAGCGGGTGGCAGAGCGGGATCAGATCGGCGGTGCGTTTGGCGGCCATGATGCCGGCCAGCCGGGCCACGGCCAGCACATCGCCCTTGGCGGCCTGGCCCGTGCGGATCAGGGCGAGGGTTTCGCGCGCCATTTCGACCGCGCCGCGCGCGATCGCGGTGCGGGCGGTTTCGGGCTTGTCGGAGACATCGACCATCTGGGCATCGCCCTTGGCGTCGAAATGAGTCAGCGCCGGGGGGTGGTCGTTGCTGCTCATCGCGCGCGGCCCGTGGGGTCGGGGGCAGCACGGCACAGGGCGCCACAGCCCAGGGCGGCAGGACGCGAGGCAGCACGGCACAGGGTGGTACGGCATGGCCTGGTAGGGCGCGGGCCGCTCATGCAGGGACCGGGTCGGCCAGCAGGCTGGCGGTCGCCGCGGCGACATCCTCGGCGCGCATCAGGCTTTCGCCGATCAGAAAGGCGCGGGCGCCGACCCGGGCCAGTCGGGCGAGATCGGCGGGGCTCGCCAGGCCCGATTCCGCCACCAGGCAGGTGCCGGCCGGCACCAGCGGCGCCAGCCGTTCGGTGACCGCCAGATCGGTGCGAAAGCTGCGCAGGTCGCGGTTGTTCACGCCGATCAGCGCGGCGTTGAGCGCCTGGGCGCGGGCCAGCTCGGCCTCGTCATGCACCTCGACCAGCGCATCCATGCCCCAATGGCGCGCGGCATCGGCAAGCTCGCGCGCGACATCGTCATCGACCGCGGCCATGATGATGAGGATGCAATCGGCGCCGATCGCCCTTGCCTCGGCCACCTGCCAGGGATCGTAGAGGAACTCCTTGCGCAGCACCGGCAGGTCGCAGGCGGCCCGGGCCTCGACCAGATACTGCTCATGACCCTGAAAGGAGGGCGCGTCGGTGAGCACCGACAGGCAGCTCGCCCCGCCGGCGGCATAGGCGCGGGCAAGCGCGGGCGGGTCAAACTCCGGACGGATCAGGCCCTTGGAGGGGCTCGCCTTCTTGATCTCGGCGATCAGCCCGTATCCCGGTGCGGCCGACAGCGCGGCGGCAAAGGGGCGAACCGGCGGGGCCGCGCGGGCCTC
The DNA here is from genome assembly GCA_038521775.1 of Pseudomonadota bacterium. Lineage (GTDB taxonomy): Bacteria > Pseudomonadota > Alphaproteobacteria > Rhodobacterales > Rhodobacteraceae > J013. Next base: position 9,482 of record JBCBKN010000001.1, read on the forward strand.
GGCCTCGATCGTGCTCAGCGGGTGCGCGCGTTTGCGGGCGGCAACCTCGTCGAGCTTGTAGCGGCGGATGGTGTCGAGAATGTCGCTCATGCCAGCATCTATGGCGCGCGGCCCGCATCCTGTCCAGAGCGCTGCCCGGCTGGCGCGGCGGTCCAGTCGATCGGGCGCGCGCCGCGCGCGGCCAGCCAGGCATTGATCCGCGAAAAGGGTCGCGATCCGAAAAACCCGCGCCGGGCCGAGAGCGGCGAGGGATGGGCGCTTTCGAGGATCAGATGCGGGGTGTCCGGGTCGCTGCCCTGGGCAATGCCGGGCCGGAAGGCCTGGGCGTCGCGCCCCCAGAGCACAAAGGCGGTGGGCCGGGCCGAGAGCTCGGTCAGCACCTCGGCCGCCAGGCGCTGCCAGCCCAGCCGGGCATGGCCGCGGGCGACACCGGCCGGCACGGTCAGCACCGTGTTGAGCAGGAGCACGCCCTGCGCGGCCCAGCCGCTGAGATCGCCGCTTGCCGGGCGGGCGCTGAGATCGGCCTCCATCTCGGCAAAGATATTGGCCAGGCTGCGCGGAAGCCTGGTGCCGGGCGGGACCGAAAAGGCAAGGCCGTTGGCATGGCCCGGTGTGGGATAGGGGTCCTGGCCCAGGATCACCGCGCGCACCTTGTCGGGCGGCGTCAGGGCGAGGGCCGCGAAAATGAGCTCGGGGGCTGGCAGCACGGTGCGGGGCTCGGCCGCAAGGGCGGCGGCAATGCCCGGCAGGGTCTGGGAGAAGAACGGCAGATGCGCCCAGGCTGGCGGCACGTGAAGGGCGCTCATACTGTCGATGCCTTTATGCTGCCGGTGATGCTGCCGATCCGCTCATAGCGCCGATCCGCTCATATCGTCGGTGTTTTCATGCCGCCGATGCGCTCATACCCCCGAACGCCCGATGCGCGATGCGCACAACGCCCACGCGTTCATGCAGCCGAGGAGAACGCCACCAGCGCGTCGAGCTTGGCCGCGGCGGCCCCGCTGTCGATGCTTTCGGCCGCCAGCGCCGCACCGGAGGGCAGATCCGCCGCATGCTCGGCGATCACCAGCGCCGCGGCGGCATTGAGCAGCACCGCGTCGCGATAGGCGCCGGGGGCGCCGTCGAGAAGCCGGCGCAGGGCTGCGGCGTTCTCCTCGGGCGTGCCGCCCAAGATGGCCTCGAAAGGATGCCGCGCCAGCCCGGCTGCTTCGGGGGTGATCTCGAACTCCCGCACCGCACCGTTTTCCAGCGCTGCGACCTGGGTGGGCCCGGCAATCGAGATCTCGTCGGTGCCGTCATTGCCATGCACCAGCCAGGCGCGGCTGCTGCCCAGCGCCAGCAGGGTTTCGGCCATCGGGCGGATCACCCCGGGCGCAAACGCCCCGGTCAGCTGGCGGCGCACCCCGGCCGGGTTGGTGAGCGGCCCCAGAATGTTGAAGATGGTGCGGGTGCCAAGCTCCTGCCGCGCGGGCATGACATGGCGTGTGGCGGGGTGATGCAGCGGGGCCATCATAAAGCCGATGCCGATCTCGCGGATCGCCTGGCCGACCCGTTCGGGCCCGAGGGTGATGGTGACGCCCGAGGCGGTCAGCGCGTCCGCCGCGCCGGATCGGGAGGAGAGGTTGCGGTTCCCGTGCTTGGCAACCGGCACCCCGCAGCCCGCGACCACAAAGGCGGTGGCGGTGGAGATGTTGAGCGTGCCCTTGCCGTCGCCGCCCGTGCCCACAATGTCCATCGCCGTCTCCGGGGCGCTGACCGGCACGCAGCGCGCGCGCATGGCCGCGGCCGCGGCGGCATATTCGGCGGTGGTTTCGCCGCGGGTGCGCAGCACCATCAGGAACCCGCCGATCTGGGAGGGGGTGGCGTTGCCCTCCATGATGATCTCGAAGGCGGCCTCCGCCTCGGCCCGGGTCAGCGGCCGGTCGATGGCCGCGGCGATCAGCGGGCGCAGGGTTTCGGACATGCGCCTAGGCCGCGCCGCGCCGGGCGGGATCGGTGAGCGACAGGAAGTTGCGCATCAGCGCCGCGCCATGTTCGGAGGCGATGGATTCGGGGTGAAACTGCACCCCATGCACCGGCAGGCTTCGATGCGCGACGCCCATGATCGCGCCATCCTCGGTGGTCGCGGTGACACGCAGCGCCGGGGGCAGGGCGGCAGGGTCGATGACAAGGCTGTGATAGCGGGTGGCGCGCATCGGGCTGGGCAGGCCGGCGAAAAGGCCGGTGCCGTCATGGCTGATGCGGGCCAGCTTGCCATGGACGATCGCGGTGTGGCGGATGATCCTGCCGCCAAAAGACTGTCCGATGGCCTGATGTCCCAGACAAACGCCCAGAACCGGAATGCGCTTCGCCGCGGCACTCATTGCCAGCTCGACGCAGATGCCGGCCGCATCGGGCGCGCCCGGCCCTGGCGACAGCAGGATCGCCTCTGGCCCCCGGGCCAGTGCCTCGGGCACGTCGATGGCATCGTTGCGCACAACTTCGGCCGCCACGCCCAATTCACCGACGAGGTGAACCAGGTTCCATGTGAAGCTGTCATAATTGTCGATGATGAGCAGCATGTCGGGACCCGTCCCCAGCGAGCAATCGAAAGTTATTGGCGCAGCCGGCAGAGCGGGTATACATGCTTGGGTTGCACGAGCCGGTCAAGTCGGCTGTGCCGGTCGCTTGCGGTCGGGAGGTCCGGAGGGTCGGGACGGTCACGACGGGCCGGACCGTCGGGCCAGGTCGGCGCGGCGGCCCGGCAAGAGGCACGCAGGCTCGGCGCGACAGAAAACAGGTACGGGCAGCGATAGCGGATCGACGCATGGCGGAAACAGTCGCCCGACGCGGCGGGTTTATGAGCGGCGGGTTTATGAGTGGTGTGCTGACCGGCGCGTGTATCGGCGTTGCGCTTGCGGCCATGTTGGCGCTTTTGGCCCCACAGAGCGGGCCGGCGCGGCCCATGCCGGTCGCGACGGTCTCTGTCCCGGAGGCTGAAGTCACCGAGGCTGAGGTTCCGGAGGCTGAAGTTCCTGAGGCTGATGTCGTGCCGGGCCCAACGCCGGGCCCTGAAACCGCCCCCACGTCTGACCCTGTTCCTGCGCCTGAAGCTGTCGCCGAAACGGTCCCCGACACGGAAGCGGTCCCCGCAGCGGAAACAGCCCCTGAGGTCGCGCAAGAAGCGGATACGGCCGAGGATGTCGAGACCCAGCTTGCGGCTCCAGATACGGGTCTAAACACGGGGCCAGATACGGGCCTAAACAGGGGGCCAGAAAATGCGCCGGCATCGGACCCTGCCACGGCCGATGCCAGAACGCGGGACACCCAGGTCGCGGTCGATACAGGCGCCGAGACCGAGCTCGAGCTCACGGCTGAATCCCCTGCCGACCCCCCATCCGACGCTCCTGTAGACACCGCTGTCGATGCCCCGGAAGACCCCGCACGTGACCCGAGCGCCGACGCCAGCGCCGATCCGTCAAGCGAGGCCCCGGACGAGGCCCCGGGCGACGCGCCGGTCGCCGCGCGCGTCGAAGACAGCGCCGATGCCGAGGAGACCGAGCCACAGGCTGCGCGCGACCCGGCAAATGCAGATGCGCAGACGCCCAATGAGGCCGCCCGGACGCCACGTGCCTCGACATCGGTGCAGGACATCCCGCCCATGATCATCGAGCCCTCGGCCGCGCCGCCGCTGCCCGATCCCGACCCGCAGGGCCGGTTGGAACGTGAGCCGGCCGGCCCGCGATTGGCCGCGACCGATCTGCCGGCGCCGGTGACGGTCGGCAGTGTCTCGCCGCTTGTTCTGGAGGCGCGTTGGCGGCCCCGCGACCCCCACACGGTGACGGCGGCCTGGTCTGTCGATCTGGCCGCCCTTCAGGCCGCCCGCCTGGCCGCCCTTCAGGCTGCCCTTCAGGGGGGGCGCCTGACGCTTGCCGCTCCGGGCCAAGCGGGGGATGCCGTGCGCGACCCGTTGCCGGTGACCGACACCGACCCCGCCGCCCCGCCGCCCGACCAGCTGCCGCCGGCCCCGATCCCCGATGTTCCGGCCTGGCAGGCCTATGGGGCACCGCCGCCATCGCAGGATGACGGCCCGGCGATCGCGATTCTGTTGATGATGCCGCAGACGGCCACGCTCGACATTTCGCTGCTGATCGGCGCCGGGCTGCCGGTCAGCATCGTGCTGCGCTCCGACGATCCCTCGACCCGGGCGATGGCGCCACAGCTGCGCGCGGCGGGGTTTGAGCTTTTTGTGGCGCCGAGCGGCGATCAGGCGCTGGTCGCGGGGCTGAGCGAGGATGAGGTGACCCAGCGGCTGGAGGCGGCCTTTGCGCGCGTGCCCGAAGCGGTCGGCATCATCGATCCCGATGGCGGCCTGGGCCGGGACCCGCAATTGTCGCTGGCTGCGATGCCCTCGCTGATGCGCCGTGGCCATGCGGCGGTGACCGCGACCGCCTCGGCGCGCAATGTGATGGCCCGCATCGCCCCCGAGCATGGCGTGCGCCATATGATCGTGAACCGCCGGCTGGACGGGTCGGATCAGCCGGCGCTGCGCGCAGCGCTCGACCGGGCGGCCTTTGCGGCGCGCAATGACGGCGATGCGGTGGCCCTGGCCGAGGCGACGCCCAATGTGATGGCCGTGATCGTCGACTGGGCCACCAGCCGCGAGGCGCGCCAGCAGATGCTGGCCCCGGGCTCGACCCTGCTTGCGCGCCAGGAGGTGACGGCGCCGGGCGGCTGAGCTAGGCTCGGGCGCAGGTGACGTCAAAGATCATGCCCAGGATACTGCCGAAAACCGCGGGCAAGGGGGGTGTCGAATGCGCTGGCTGATTGCTGTTGTGGTCATGTCTGCATCGCTGGGGCTGTCCGACCCCGCCAGGGCCCAAACCTGTGACGAGCTTGAGGTGGCGCTGCCGGCCCTGCTGGAGGGTTTGGGCACGCTCAACGAGGACATCGCGCTGGTGCGCGACGAGGTGCAGGCCGCGGCCGAGGCGGTGCGGCGTGCCAGCGACCGGCGGGTCGAGCTGGCCGATGCGTTTCGCGCCGACCCGACCAACGAGCGGCGCGCGCAGATGGACCAGGCGCGCGACGCGCTGGTCGCGGCCCGCGACCGGCTGGTGCCGCTGCGCGATGAGCTCACCGAGTTGCGCGCCAAGCGCGATGAGTTGACCGTCGATATCGGCAAGGTTCAGGACGCGCTAGCCACCGATTGCCCGCCGCCGACGGCCCTCGCCGACCCGCAGCCCGAGGCCCAGCCCGAGGCCCAGCCCGAGGTCCAGACTGACCCGCAATACGACCCACCTGCGGACCCGCTGGCGCCGCAGGACCCGGATGTCGCAATTGCGCCCGAGGGCAGCGATCTGCCCCCGGACACGCTGCCCCCGGACACGGTGGCACCCGGGCTCGACCGCGACCCCGAAGTGCCGCCCGAGGATCGCGACGAGGCAGGGCCCCAGGAGCCGGCAGCGCCCCCGCGGCTGCCGCAATCGGCCATGGGCATGGTGAGCCCTTCCTTTGACGACAGGGCCGATGTGCCGGGCGATGATCCCGCAGGGCCGGTCGGCCCGGCTGACCGCGCCGATCCCGATCCGCCGGTGGATCCGGAGCGCGCCGAGATCGAGGCTGCGCCCGATATCTACAATTCGGTTCTGCCCCCGGTTGCCACCGGCCCGACCCCGCCGGTATTTGCCGAGTTTTTCTGGGGGTTGCCGATCGACCCCGATGACCCCGAGCGCCAGCCCTTTGGCATGCTGCCGCCGCCGGACCGGCCGGGCAATGGCTGGCGCATTGTCGTCGACGGCACGATCGAGGTCGAACAAATGCAGCGCCGCGGCGGCCGGCGCGCGCGCCGCGCGTTGGAGCTGTCGGAAGAGCCGATGACGCTGGCCCTTACCTTCGACGATTTCGGGGTGCTGGTGGCCGCGAGGGTCGATGGCGAGGTCGCCTGCACGGCGCATGGCGGTCTGGTCTTCGATCACGCGCTGATGGGTCTGCGGTTTCTGTCGGCCGATCCCGGCACGGGCGAGACCCTCTATGTCGAAACGGTGCTGTCGTTTTTCTTTGGCGGCGATGAGAGCGACACGGCCCCCGCGACGGTCAGCGCCTCGGCCCAGGTGCTGTTGCAGGGCGGCGACGGCCGGCCGCGCTGGATGGGCAGTTTTTATGCAGCCTCTGCGCCGAAGACGGCCATCGAGCGGGTCACCATCGAGGATGCGGAGATCTGCCCGGTCTGGTAGGGGCGGCTTTGCTTGACACGCAACGGGGGTTGCGCGAGACGCAGGGAACGGGCGACAGCCAAACCGGACGATCCGGGGTGATCGGGACGGTCCGGGCTTGGACGCGGTCAGGGAGGCGTGGATGAAGAAGGTCTATGGCAGCGCGGCAGACGCGCTGGACGGGCTGCTGTTTGACGGCATGACCATTGCGGCCGGCGGGTTCGGGCTGTGCGGCATCCCCGAAAACCTGATTGCGGCGATTCGCGCGGCGGGCACGAAAGAGCTGACCATCGCCTCGAACAATGCCGGGGTCGACGAGTTCGGGCTGGGCCTGCTGCTGCAGACCCGGCAGGTGCGCAAGATGCTCTCCTCCTATGTGGGCGAGAATGCCGAATTCATGCGCCAATACCTGTCGGGCGAGCTGGAGCTGGAGTTCAACCCGCAGGGCACGCTGGCCGAGCGGATGCGCGCCGGCGGCTGCGGCATCCCGGCCTTTTACACCCAGACCGGGGTCGGGACGATCATTGCCGAGGGCAAGGAGCATAAGGAGTTCGACGGCAAGACCTATATCATGGAGCGCGCCATCCTGGCCGATCTGTCGATCGTGAAGGCCTGGAAGGCCGATGTCTCGGGCAATCTTCTGTTCCGCAAGACCGCGCGGAACTTCAATCCGCCGGCGGCGATGTGCGGAAAGGTCTGCGTGGCCGAGGTCGAGGAGATCGTGCCGCTGGGCGCGCTCGACCCCGACAAGATCCACCTGCCCGGCATCTATGTGCACCGGCTGATTGCGGGCGCGCATGAAAAGCGCATCGAGCAGCGGACCATCCGGGCCGCCTGATTTGGGAAGCCTGACCGGGGAAGCCTGATTTGGGAAGCCTGACCCGGGAGGCCTTGTTTGGGCCAACTGATCTGGGAAGCCGGCCCCGGCATTTCGGGTCGGCCCGCGCCCACCCGCCCACCCGCGCGCGCCGACCCGGCCTGCCGGGGCCGGGCCCGAAACGGAGAGATGTGAATGCCCTGGGACCGTGATGAGATGGCGGCGCGCGCCGCGCAGGAGCTTGAGGATGGCATGTATGTCAATCTTGGCATCGGCATCCCCACGCTGGTGTCAAACCACATTCCCGACGGGATCGATGTGACGCTGCAATCGGAAAACGGGATGCTGGGCATGGGCCCGTTCCCGACCGAGGAGGAGGTCGATGCCGATCTGATCAATGCCGGCAAACAGACGATCACCGAGCTGGACCGGACCGCCTATTTCGACAGTGCCGCGAGCTTTGGCATGATCCGGGGCGGCAAGATCGCGATGGCCATTCTGGGCGCCATGGAGGTGTCGGAGACCGGCGATCTGGCCAATTGGATGATCCCGGGCAAGCTGGTCAAGGGCATGGGCGGCGCGATGGATCTGGTCGCCGGGGTCGGCCGGGTCGTGGTGATCATGGACCACACCAACAAGGCGGGCGATCCCAAGCTCTTGCATGAATGCAGCTTGCCGCTGACCGGCCGGCAGGTGGTCGACCGGATCATCACCAATCTGGGCGTTCTGGATGTGGTTGAGGGCGGTCTGTCGGTGGTCGAGCTGGCGCCCGGCGTCACGCGCGAGGAGATGGACGCCAAGACCGAGGCAAAGCTCGTCTGAACTGCGGCCAGGCATGATCCGCGCATAGGGGCGTCCTGGCGGGTGTGTTCGGGCAGCTGAGACGGGCACATGAGACAGGCGCGGGAGACGGGCGCGGCACCATTGGCCCGCGGCAGCGCCACGGCCCGGCATTGTTATGGCCCGGCATTGTTACGGCGCGGCATCGCTAACGGGCCCGGGCACGACAAATGCACCGCAACCGCACCGACAAATGCCATGCGGGGAGGGTAATGGCCGGATTGGCCGCATTGGGCTGACCGCCGCCGCAACGGCTGGTATTTGGCGCAAAGGTCGCGGTCCGACCGGAATGGCGCCGCAAAACCGTCGCAATGGGCGGTCAGGTGCACGGGGGCCCCGCGCGGCCGATCGGCGCGCATGGGCGGACCGGATGCAATGCTGTGGGGACCATGCTGGCCGTTGCCTCTCAAAGACCTGGGCTGCTGACCACCGGGCTCCTTTTGGGGCTTTTCGTGGCGAGCCTGGTTGCAGCGGTTCTTGCCACCGGCTGGCAGGAGACGGCCGATGCGCTGGGCCGGCTGAGCCTCTGGCATCTGGCGCTTCTGCTCGCCCTGTCGCTGGGCAATTACCTGGCCCGGGCCGCGCGCTGGCACCATCTGGCGCGATCTGCGGGGCTGCCGACCGGGTTTTCGCAGAACACGCGGCATTACCTTGGCGGGTTTGCGCTGACCGCGACGCCCGGACGGCTGGGCGAGCTGGTGCGGCTGCGCTGGCTGGGGCGCGAGACCGGCTGGCCGATTGACCGCACAGCGCCGCTGGCGCTGGCCGATCGCGCCTCGGAGCTGGCCGCGGTCGCCCTGCTTCTGGCGCTGGCCGTGGGGCTGTCTGCGCTGGGCCTGGGCTTTGTCTGGCCGCTGATTGCGCTGTCGCTGGTGCTGGCCTGGGTTGCCTCCTCACCGCGGCTTTTGTACCGGGCGGTGACGCTGTGCTGGCGCATCCTGGGCCGCTGGGGGCGGCTTTTTGCGCGGCTGCGCCGGGTTGCGGCGGGGCTGGCGCCCTTCCTGCGGCCGCGCGCCGGGCTGCCCGCGCTGGCGCTGGGCGCGCTGGGTTGGTTTTTCGAGGGGCTGGCCTTTTACCTCCTGCTCGACTGGCTGGGCGCGCCGCTGCCGCTTTGGACCGCGGTGGCGATCTTTCTGGCGGCAATGATCTCGGGCGCGCTGGCCGGGCTGCCGGGCGGGCTGGGCGGGGCCGAGGCCGCGATGATCGCGATGCTGGCCCTGGCCGATGTGCCCTTGGAGATTGCGTTGCCGGCCACCGCGATCATCCGTGCGACGACACTCTGGTTTGCAATTCTGATCGGCTTGGGCATATTCCCCATCGCCGAGGCACGGTCCCGGCAGAACCGGCCTGGGGACGCATGATCTGGGCAGAGAAAACCTATGCGGGCTGGGGTCGGGTCCGGCAGGCTGATGGGCGCCTGGCGCGGCCCGAGAAGGCCGCCGCACTCGGCGCGATCCTGAGCGCGGAGCCTCAGCCCCTGGCGGCCATTGGCGGGCTGCGCTCCTATGGCGATGCGGCGCTGAACGGTGCCGGCCCGGGCGTGCTGATGACCCGGCTGGACCGGATCCTGGATTTTGACGAGGCCACGGGCGAGGTCGAGGTCGAGGCCGGCATCACCCTGCGCGCGCTGATCGATGTATTTGCCGCGCGCGGCTGGATGCCGGCGGTGGTTCCGGGCACCGGGCATGCGACGGTGGGCGGCGCGATTGCCAATGACGTGCATGGCAAGAACCATCACCAGGCCGGCAGCTTTGCCCAGCATGTGCGCGAGATCGAGCTTTTGGGTGTCGATGGAAGCCTGCGGCGCATCACGGCCGAGCGCGATCCCGACGCGTTCCGCGCCACGGCCGGCGGGGTCGGGCTGACCGGGATCATCCGCGCCGCGCGGCTGCAGCTTGCGGCCTGCCCGGGCGAGGTGATGGAGGTTGAGGAGCATCGGATCCCCGATCTCGATGCGTTCATGGAAGCCCTGGAGGGGTCGAACCACCCGTTCACGGTGGGCTGGATCGATGCGACCGCGCGCGGCGCCGATCTTGGCCGCGGCATTCTGGAGGAGGCCGATTTCGCCCGGGCGCCGGGCAAGGCGCGGCCGGCGGGGCGCGGCCCCAAGATCCCGCTCGATGCGCCGGGCTTCTTGCTGTCGCGGCCCATCGTGCGGCTGTTCAACCGGGCCTATTTTGCGCGCGTGCCCGCGGCCGGGCGGGTGCGCCAGCGGCATCTGACCAAGTTTCTGTTTCCCCTCGACAGCCTGCGCGACTGGAACCGGCTTTACGGCAAGCGCGGCTTTCACCAGTTTCAATGCGTGCTGCCCCAGGCCGCGGTCGACACGCTGCAGGGCATATTGGAGGCGGTGTCCGAGGCAGGGCTCGCCTCGCCGCTTGCCGTGCTCAAAAAGCTGGGGCCGGGCCGGGCGGGCATGCTCTCCTTTCCCATGGAGGGGTGGACCCTGGCGGTCGATTTTCCCAACCGCGCCACCGCCGCGCCGCTGATCGCGCGGCTTGAGGAGATGACCCAGGCGGCGGGCGGGCGGATCTATCTGGCCAAGGATGCGCTGTCGCGGCCCGAGGCGGTGGCGGCGATGTATCCCGAATTGCCGGCTTTCCGCACGGTGCTGGCGGAGCTGGACCCGGATGCGCGGTTTCAGACCGATCTGGCGCGCCGGCTTGCGCTGCGCGGCGCATGAGCGCGTGCTGGGTGATCCTGGGCGCAAGCTCGGCCATGGCGCGGGCCTTTGCGCGCGAGGCGGCAAGGCGCGGGCATGCGCTGATCCTGGCCGGCCGCGATGTCGAGGATCTGGCCCGCGATGCGGCCGATGCGCGGGCACGGGGCGCCCCGACGGTCGAGGTTGCGGCCTGGGACACACGCGTGCCGGAGAGCCATGCGGCGCTGGCCGCCCTGGCGGGGGAGCAGACCGGTCCGCTGGGCGTGGCGGTGTTCGCCGGCTCGATGCCCGACCAGGCCGCGATGGACGCCGCGCCCGAGCTGATCGACGGGCTGATGTCGGACAATTTCACCGGGCTTGCCGGCACGCTGCACCGGCTGGCGCCGCTGATCGAGGCGCGGGGCGGCACGGTGCTGGGCGTGGGCTCGGTGGCCGGTGATCGCGGGCGGCTGGGCAATTATCTCTACGGCGCCGCGAAATCGGCCTTTCACACCTATCTGGCCGGGCTGCGCAACCGGCTGGGCCGGCGCGGCGGCCATGTGGTCACGGTCAAGCCCGGCTTTGTCGACACGGCGATGACCTGGGGCCTGCCGGGGCTGTTTCTGGTCGCCCAGCCCGAGGATGTGGCGCGCGATTGCTGGCGGGCCATCGACCGGCGGCGCAACGTGATCTACACGCCCTGGTTCTGGGTCATGATCATGACCATCATCCGGACCGTGCCGGAACGCATCTTCAAAAAGCTCAAGATCTGAGCTGGGGCGCCTGCGCGGCCCGCCCGGCCCGCCCGGCAAGGCAGGCCAGAACCGCATCGGCCGCGCGCAGCGACGGCGAGGGCCCGCCCCGCCCGATGCGGCTCATTGCAAGGTCGAGCGCCTCGACCTGCGCGGCCCGGGCCGGGGCATGCGCCAGCAAGGGCGCCAGCGCGTCGGCCAGCGTGTCGGGCGTGGCATATTCCTGCAAAAACTCCGGCACAGCGCGGCTGTCGGTCAGAAGATTGACCAGATTGGCGGTGTTGACCTTCACGATATGCCGCACGATCAGCGAGGTGAGGTGGTTCACGCGGTAGGCTGCGACCATCGGGCAGCGCATGGCGGCAAGCTCCAGCACCACGGTGCCGGAGGCGGCAAGCGCGGCATCGGCCGCGGCAAAGGCGGTGAGCTTGCGCGCCTCGGCGAGGTCGGCGGGCCGCCCGCGCGGGTCGAGCAGGGTGACCGGCACCGGCCAATCGGCGCAGGCGGCGGCCACCTGGTCGGCCACGAAGGCAGCGGCCGGAAGCACGACCTGAAGGCCGGGAAAGCGCGGGGCAAGCCGGGCGAGTGCGGCGCCGAACAGCGGCATATGGCGGGCGACCTCGCCGCGTCGGCTGCCGGGCAGGACGCAGAGAAGCGGCGCCTCGGCGGGTGGGTCCTCTGGCCCGTTCCCCGGGTCACCCCCTGGCCCGTTCCATGGCGCGCCCTGCGGCCTGACCCCGGGAGGGTTGCCCGCGCCAAGACCAAGCTCGACGCGAAACGCCGCACAGGCGTCGGGCGCGGGGGGCGCCAGCAGGGCGGCGGGATGGCCGACAAAATCGCAGCCCATGCCGGCGGCGGTCATATAGGGCGGCTCGAAGGGCAAGAGGGCGAGCACATGGTCGACATGCCGGGCCATGCGCTGTGCCCGTCCCGGCCGCCAGGCCCAGACCGAGGGCGCCACGTAATGGATGATCGGGATCTCCGGACGTGCCGCGCGCAGCTTTGCGGCGACCCGCAGGCCGAAATCGGGGCTGTCGATGGTGACCAGCGCGTCGGGCTGCGCCGCAATCGCCGCCTGTGCTGTCTGATCGATCCGGCGCAGCAGCCTGCGCAGCCGCGGCAGCACCTCGACCAGGCCCATCACGGCGATTTCGGAGATGTCAAAAAGCGGATCGAGCCCGTTTCGCTGCATCAGCGGGCCGCCCAGCCCGGCAAAGCTGGTCGCGGGCGCGCGGGCGCGCAGTCCCTCCATCAGCCCCGCACCCAGCCGGTCGCCCGAAAGCTCGCCTGCGACCAGAAACAGGCGCGGCCCAGTGCCGGCCGCTGACGCGATGTGCGGCGGCCCGGGGTTAGACCCGCTGCCCGGTGCATCGGTCACGGATGCGGGCGGCCCCAAAGGAACAGCCCCGCCGCATCGGCCTCGGCGACGGTTTCCTTGAGCCCCAGGATCAGCACGCCCCCCGGTGCGACGGCGATGCCGGCCAGACCTGCCTGCGCGGCGCGGCGCACGGTTTCGGGCCCGATGGCCGGCAGGTCGAGCCGCCAATCCTGGCCGGGCTTGGGCATTTTGGCGAGAACCCCGCGCCCGCCCTTTGGATCGGGGCGCAGCGTCGCGCCGGTCTGGGCGACAAAATCAAGCAGCGCATCGGTGCCGGCGAGCGATTCAAGGCCCAGGCAGAGCCCTTGGGCGACGACCGCTGCCTGCCCGACATCGAGCCTGCCGATGCCCAGCGCCAGATCGGCCGCCCGGGCGGCATCGGCGCGGTCGGCCGCGCCCGGTTCGATGCGGCCCAGCACGCCGTCGCGGGCCAGCAGCTCCTCCAGCTCATCATGCGGTGGGACCACGGCAAAACCCTCCGCCTCAAAGACCGAGGCCAGCCCGCGCAGGGTGGCATCATCGCCATGCCGCAGCATCGGCAGGACCCGCGGCGCCAGGCGCAGGGCGGTCAGATCGAAGCGCAGGGGGTCGAGCTGGGGCCGCCGCATGCCGCCGGCAAAGGTGACCCGGTCGCAGCCGGCCTTGCGCAGCGCGGCAAAAAGCCGGCCCGGTTTTTCAAAGGGCGGCCGGGTGTGGGGATGGGCGGCCAGCCAGTCCCCCGCATCGACGCCCTGAAAGCCCACCACCAGATGCGGCTTTTCGCGGTCGGCGCAGGTCTGGGCGATCAGCCGCGGCAAATCGCCCGAGCCGGCAATGATGCCCAAGGTGCCGCCCATGCCGATCGCCTAGCCTTCCGGGGTGCAGAACGAGCGGTTGCTGTCGGAGAGGATGAAGTCGACAACCAGCCCGACCATGGCATTGTCGGGATGCGCCTTGCCGACGCTGCGCGCCCGCTCGGCAAGCTGCCCGTCCGCCGCAAAGATCTCGCGATAGGCGCTGCGCAGGGTGTGGATCTCCTCGCGGCTGACCCCGCGTCGCTTGAGACCCACCAGGTTGAGGCCCTGAAGCTGGGCGCGGTCGCCAAAGGCCATGCCAAAGGGGATGACGTCCTTTTCCACGCCCGACACGCCCCCGACCATGGCGCCCTGCCCGATGCGGCAGAACTGGTGCACCGCTGACAGCCCGCCCAGCACGACATGGTCGCCCAGCTGCACATGCCCGCCCAGCGTGGCGTTGTTGGCCAGGATCACCCCGTCGCCGACCCGGCAATCATGCGCGACATGCACGCCCACCATAAAGAGGCCGCCATCGCCGATGCGGGTGACCCCGCCGCCCTGGTCGGTGCCGGTGTTCATGGTGACATGTTCGCGGATCATGTTGCGCGCGCCGATCACCAGCCGGGTCGGCTCGCCGCGATACTTCAGATCCTGCGGTTGCTGGCCGAGCGAGGCAAAGGGCCACACAATGGTGCCCGCGCCGATTTCGGTGAGCCCGTCGACCACGACATGGGCCTTGAGCTCGACCCCCTCGCCCAGCCGGGCGCCTTCGCCCAGCACGCAATAGGGGCCGATCGTGCAGCCGGGGCCGATCTCGGCCTCTGCCGCGATCACGGCCGTGGGGTGGATCTGCGCCGGTTTGGCCATGCTCAGCCCTTTTCACGCGCGTCTTCGGGGGTGATGATCATGGCGGAATACTCCGCCTCGGCCACCACGGCACCCTTGACCTTCGCCTCGCCCCAGAATTTCCAGATCTTGCCGCGGCCGCGCAGGATCTTCACATGCAGCTCGACCCGGTCGCCGGGCACCACCGTCTTGCGAAACCGGGCCTTGTCGAGCGTCATGAAATAGACCAGCAGCCCCTGGCCCGCGACGCCCAGCGTGTCGACGACCAGCACCGCCGAGGTCTGGGCCATGGCCTCGACCAAAAGCACGCCGGGCATCACCGGTTTGACCGGGAAATGCCCCTGAAAATGCGGCTCGTTGATGGTGACGTTCTTGATGCCCACCGCGCTTTCGCCCAGGCGGATATCCTCGACCGCATCGATCATCAGGAAGGGATAGCGGTGCGGGATCATCTCCATGATCCGCTCCAGATCCGCATGCCCAGCCGCAGGGTTCACCGCCTGCTGTGCCGCGTCGTTTTCCTGATCCGGTCCGCTCGTATCCTCAGCCGTCATACCACCACCCCAGCGTCTCGCCGTCGCGACGGTTTGGCCAAGGCGGCGCGTGGCGTCAAGGGCTGCGTTGCCCGGGGTCGGGCTCCGCCTGCGCTTCGGGCGGATCGGGGGGCGGATCGGGGGGCAGATCGGGGGGCAAATCGAGTTGCGGATCGGGCGGTTGCGGCCCGGGGTCGGGCGCGGGGTTTGTTTCGGGCGCGGGGTTGGCTTCGGGCATAGGATTGGCTTCGGGCGCCGGGTTACTTTTAGGCGTGGGGTTGGCCTGACGGTAAAGCTCATCCATCAGCGCGATCACATCGCCGGTGACATCGAGGCTGGGGTCGGCCAAGACGACGCTGCGCCCTTCCATCATCACGCTGGCGCCGAACCGCCGCATCACCTCGCGCAGAACCGGGCGCAGATTGTCGAGAAACCGCTGCCGGTTGGTCTCGAAACTGCGCTGCAGGGCAACGGCCTTTTCCTCCTGCGCCTCGCGCGCGGCGCGCACGCGCTGGTCGAACGCCTCGGCCAGGGGGGCAAATTCCGCGCGGGTGAGGGATTTTCGCTGTTCGGCGAGGGCGCGCTCTTCCTCGACCAGGGCCTGTTCGATCGCCCGACGTTCCTCCACCAGCCGCTCGGCCGTGGCCTGTTCCTCACGCCTCAGGGCCTGCCCGGCGAGCGATTCCTCAAAAAGCTGGTCCTGATAGACGATGATGATGGGCAGCGCATCCGCATCCTGGGCGCCGGCCGGCGCTGCCAGACAGCCCAAGAGCGCAAAAACGAGCCCCGCGAGAGCCCGCTGCGCCACCTGCCGGCTCAGAAGCGTGTGCCGGCGGTGAAGCGGAAGAACTCGCGGTCGTCGCCGGTTTCGGTCAGGATCGGATAGGCAAAGTTGATGCGGATCGGCCCGAAGGTGGAGTCCCAGAACAGGCTGAGCCCCACCGAGGCCCGCAGATTGGCCGAATCGTCGACCGTGAAGGTGGTTCCGTTCTGCACCACGGTTGTGTTGTCGAGGCTCCACAATGAGCCCACATCGGCAAAGACCCCGGCAAACACGCCGTATTCTTCGGGCAGGCCTACCGGGAAGCTGACCTGGAACCTGGCGACGGCATAGTAATTGCCGCCCAGAAAATCGTTCGCGCGCCGGATCTCGCCGTTCGGTCCAGGCGGAAAAAACGAGCTGTCGAGCGGGCCGAACCCGCCAAAGGCAAAGCCGCGGAAGGTGTCGCCGCCCAGAAAGAAGCGTTCGGTCACGGTGGTGTCATCGCCGAAGCTGACAATGGCCCCGCCTTCGATCTCGGCCGAGGCCACGACATCGCCGTCAAAGAAATTCGTCCAGGCCTTGGCGCTGGCCACGCTGCGCACATATTGCGCGTCGCCGCCGAGCCCGGCGATGTCTTGCCGGACCGAGAAGAGATAGCCGTTGCGGGTCTGGATCACGTCGTCGCGCAGATCATAGGTGTAGGTGTAGCCGATCGAGGAGGTCAGCCGCTCGCCCGCCTCGTTGTTGATGAAGGCCGAGGTCTGCTGGACGCTGGCCGGATCGCGGATGATCGGGCGGATTTCGTCCTGGCTGATGCGGTAGCGCAGCTCGAGCCGTCCGAACTGGCTGACCGGGAATTCGACCCGCGGCTGGAAGCCGATATTGGTCTCATCGAAGGAGGATTCGTCGCTGCGATCGGTTTCGCGGTAGTAGACATCGAAGCCCGCGCCCAGATCGCGGTCGAGCAGCGCGGGTTCAAAGAAGGAGAACTGCACCGCCTGCCGCTCGCCGGCCAGCGTCACCTCGACCTTCACCTCCTGACCGCGGCCCAGGAAGTTGCGCTCTTCAACCACAAAGGTGCCGACCACGCCATCGGCCGAGGAAAACCCGACCCCCACGGCCAGCGAGCCGGTGAGCTTTTCGTCGACCTCGACCACCACGATGGCGCGGTCATCGGCCGAGCCTTCCTCGACCCGGACATCGGCGCGCGAGAAATAGTTCAGCGCCTGGATGCGCTGGCGGGCCCGGGCGATGGAGCGGCTGTTGAAGGCATCACCCTCGACCAGGTCGAACTGCCGGCGGATCACCCGGTCGATGGTCGAGGTGTTGCCGCGGATGTCGATCCGCTCGACATAGACGCGCGGTCCCTCGATCAGCTCATATTCAATGGAGATCGTGCGGGCCTCGTCATCCTTGTCGACCCGCGGGCGCACCTGCAGGAAGGCATAGCCTTGCTGGCCGGCCAGAAAGGTCATCGCATCGATGGTGCGCTCGACCTCGCGCACATCGTAAAGCTCGCCCTCGACGGTGTCGATCAGCGGCTCGAACTCGGCCGGGTCGAGCCCCAGCGCCTGGCTGGTCACAAAGGCCGGGCCATAGGTGTAGGGCTCGCCCTCCTCAATGGCAAAGGTCACGAAGAACCCGTCACGCTCAACCGCCAGCTCGGCGGTTGCCGAGAGCACGGCGAAATCGACATAGCCGCGTTCGAGGTAATAGCGGCGCAAAAGCTGCTTATCGAGCTCCAGCCGGTCGGGGTCGTAATTGTCCGAGGAGAAGAGAAAGCTCAGCAGGCTGGCCTCGGAGGTGGCGATGGCGCGGCGCAGGCGGCGGTCCGAAAAGACCTCGTTGCCCACAAAGGTGATGCCTTCGATCTCGGTCACCCGGCCTTCGACAATCTCAAAGACCAGATCGACGCGGTTGTCGGGCTGTTCGATGATCACCGGCCGGACCTCGGCGCCATAGCGGCCCGAGCGGCGATAGGCCTCGATGACAAGCTGCGCGTCGGCCTCGGCCGAGCCGCGGGTGAAGATGCGGCGGGGCCGCGAGGTGATCACCGCGGTCAGCGCCTCATCATTGAGAACGTCGTTGCCCTCAAAATTGATGCGGTTGATCGTGGGGTTTTCCTCGACCGCGATGACCAGCCGGCCGCCGGGCCCCGGGGTGATGCGCACATCGCGAAAGAGGCCGGTGGCAAACACGTTGCGCGTGGCGAGGTTGAGATCTTCGGGCGTGGGCCGGCTGCCCGGTTCGATCGCGGCATAGAGCACGATGGTCTCGGCCGGAATGCGGCGATTGCCCTCGATCACAACGTCGGTAACGGTCACTGCGGTCTGGGCCGATACCGGGGCCGGTGCCAGCGCAAACCCTGCCAGCAGGCCTAGAACCAGCGCGCCAAGACGCAAAGCCGCCGGCAACCCGCCGCCGATCCTGTTCCGCATGCCGTCACCCTCGTTCTTCGTTTCGCGACACATTCGCCGTGCCGGCCCTGATTTTCGTGCCATTCCCTGGCCTTCTGCCGCGTTGCCCGCCGCGCCGGCGCGTTGCCGGGTCCGCAGCGAGTGGTGCGCAGCGTGTCAGGCCAGACCGAACAGCCTTAAGACATCATTATAGGTGGCAAAGAGCATGAGCAGAAGCACCATTGCAAGCCCGACGGCCGAGGCATATTCGACCCAGCGCTCGCCCGGCGGCTGGCCGCGCGCGGCTTCGATGCCGAGAAACACCAGATGCCCGCCATCCAGGATCGGGATCGGAAAGAGGTTCAAGAGCCCGATGGCCGAGGAGATCAGCGCGATCAGCGTGATCAGACGGTCGATCCCCAGCTTGGCCATTTCGCCCGACAGATGCGCGATGCCGATCGGCCCCTGCAGGTTGGTCGCGCTGACATCGCCGCGGATGATGTGGACCAGCCCGCTGATCGAGTTGGTGATCACGTCCCAGGTGTCCGCCATCCCGATGCCGATGGCGGCGATCGGGCCGGGGCGTTCGACCAGCGCGCCGGCAATGTATTTCACGCCCACCCCGATCAGCACGCGCTTTTCAAACCCGCCTTCGCCATCGGGGATGTCGGTGATCTTGGGGGTCAGCATCGCCTCGCGCAGCTCGGTGCCGCGCTGGTAGGTCACGGCAAGCTCGGTGTCTTCGGAGGCAAGCACGATCTGGCGCAGCGCCTCAAAGCTGGGCACCGGCGTCTCGTCGATGGTCAGGATCAGATCGCCATCCTCAAGCCCCGCGCGCCAGGCGGCCGAGAACGGCTGGACCGATCCGACAAGCGGCGGCAGCACATAGGCGATCTCGGTCTCGATACGCTGGCCCTCGCGCTCCAGCACCACGGCCATCGGCCCGGGCGTCTCCATCTCATTGGCCCGGCCGTAAAGCTCGCTCAGCCGCGTGATCTCGACGCCGTTGACCGCGATCAGACGGTCGCCTTCGACCAGCCCGGTGGGATGGCCGGGATGTTCATAGACCTCGCCGACGATGGGATCGTCCTGCGCCTCGCCAAACCACAGGCCAAGCCCGGCAAAGACCAGGATCGAGAAGATGAAGTTGAAGACCGGGCCGGCGGCCACGGCCAGGGCGCGGCGCCAGACGGCCGCGCCGTGAAAGCTGCGCGCGCGCTTTTCGGGGTCCATCTTGGCCAGCGCGTCGGGGTCGGCCCGGCTGGCGCCATCGGCATCGCCCAGGAACTTGACATAGCCGCCCAGGGGCAACAGCCCGATGCGCCAGCGTGTGCCGCGGCGGTCGACCCAGCCGAAAAGCTCGCGCCCAAAGCCGATGGAGAAGACTTCGGCCTCGATCCCGCACCAGCGTCCGACCAGGTAATGGCCCATCTCGTGCACGAAGACCACGATGCCGAGGACCACGATGAACCACAGATAGATGAAGTTATCCGTCACAAAGGTGTAGGCGGTTTCCATGCCCCAGTATCCTGTTCCTAGCGCGTGCGCGTTTCGTCAAGGCGCTGGTCGACGGCCCGTCGGGCCGCCAGATCTGCCTCGGTCACCCCTGCAAGCCCCACATCGAGACTTGTCTCCCCCGCCCAATGAGATAGCGCGTCGAGCGCCGCTTCCACAAGCTCGGCCATTTCCAGAAACCCGCAGCGGCGGTCAAGAAATGCGTCCAAAGCTTTCTCTTTTGCGCCATTGAGCACCGCGCCCATCAGCCCGCCCGCCTCCATTGCCTGGCGCGCCAGGCGCAGGGCGGGGAAGCGGTCGGGATCGGGCGGCTCGAAGCTCAGGCTGCCAAGCGCGGCCAGATCGAGCCGCGGCAGCGGCAATGCGCGCCGCGCGGGCCAGTTCAGCGCATAGCCGATGGGCCCGGCCATATCGGTGGGCCCCAGATGGGCAAGCTGGGCGCCATCGGCAAACTCGACCAGCGAATGCACGATGGATTGCGGGTGTACCACGACATCGACCTGATCGGCGCGGAGGTCAAAGAGGGTCATCGCCTCCAGCATCTCCAGCCCCTTGTTGAACATCGAGGCGCTGTCGATGGAGATCTTGCGCCCCATCGACCAGTTGGGATGGGCGACGGCCTGTTCGACCGTCACCTCGGCCATGGCCGCCCGGTCCCAGCGGCGAAACGGCCCGCCCGAGGCGGTGAGGATGATGCGCGCGGGCCGCTCATGCCCGGCAAGTGCTTGAAAGATCGCCGAATGTTCGCTGTCGACCGGCAAAAGGGTGCCGCCTGCCTTGGCCATCGCGGCTTTGACCAGATCGCCGGCGCAGACCATGCTTTCCTTATTGGCCAGCGCGATGGTGCCGCCGGCCTGGGCGCTGGCAAGGGTGGGGGCAAGCCCGGCCACCCCGACGATTGCGCACATCGTCCAATCCGCCCCCCGGGCGGCGGCGTCGATCAGCGCCTGGGGCCCGGCACTGGCCCGGGTGTCGGTGCCGGCCAGCGCGTCGCGCAGATCCGCCAGATGCGCGGGGTCGGCGATCACCGCCTCCTCGGCGCGAAGCTGCCGGGCCATGTCGGCAAGGCCCGCGACATCGGATTGGGCGGTGAGGGCGGCGATGCGATAGGCCTCGGCCCCGCCCTGATGCGCGATCAGCGCGGCGGTCTGCCGACCCACCGACCCCGTCGCCCCGAAAATCGAGATGCTGCGCATTGGCATGGTCCTACCAGATGAAGATCGATTTGCCCCGCCAGAATGTGAGCGCGGCACTCACGATTGCGGCAGCCATCAGCGCGTCGAGCCGGTCGAGCACGCCGCCATGGCCGGGCAGAAGGCCCGAGCTGTCCTTGGCGCCGTAGCGGCGCTTGAAGGCGCTTTCGCCCAGATCGCCAAGCTGGGCGACAAAGGCGACCAGGGCCGAGACGGGGGCCACCTCATGCACGAAGGTGCCGGTGGTCAGCCGCGAGAACACCGCCCCGGTGAGGGCGGCCAGGGCCATGCCGGCCAGGCTGCCGGCCCAGGTTTTCTTGGGGCTGAGCGCTGGCCACAGCTTGGGCCCGCCGATCAGCCGGCCGCCGAAATAGCCGCCGACATCCGAGGCGATGACGGTCACAAACAGCCAGAGCACCGCCTCGAACCCGTATAGCGGATCGTCGCGCAGCCCCTCGACACAGCACATGGCGGCCCCGATCCAGGCATATCCGCCCAGCAGCGCGGGGTCGCGCCTGAGCCCCGTGGCCAGGGCAAGCCCGGCGCCCAGGGCCAGGACCAGCGCGCCATAGCGAAAGAGCACCGCCTCGGTCACCAGGACCGAGGCAAAGCCCGCGGCCATCAGGATCATAACGCCGGCGGCGATGGGGGTCTGGGTGATGCGCGCAAGCTCCCAGATCATTGCGCCTGCGGCGAGGGCAAAGAGAAGTGCGGTCCAGACGCCGCCGGCCGCAACGGCGGCCAGTGTGACGGCGCCGAGCACGAGCCCGGTCAGCGTGCGGGTGAGAAGATCGTGGAAGCGGCCCGCCGGTGGGCGGTCTGAGCTCACACCGACACGGCGCCGAAGCGTCGTTCGCGGTCGGCAAATTCCGACAGCACCCGGCCGAAATGCTCGGCGCTGAAATCCGGCCACAGCTCGGGCACAAAGGCAAATTCCGCATAGGCGCATTGCCACAGAAGGAAGTTTGAGATGCGGGTTTCGCCGGAGGTGCGGATCACCAGATCTGGATCGGGCAGCCCGTCGGTGTCGAGATGGCCTGCAAAGCAGGCCTCGGTCAGCGCATCCGGCGCGACCTCGCCCGCCGCGACCCGGGTGGCCAGGCCGCGCATGGCGCGGACCATCTCGTCGCGGCCGCCATAATTGATCGCAACGGTCAGGTGCAGCCGGTCATTGTCTTTGGTCTGCGCCTCGACCCCGGTCATCATCCGGGCCAGCGAGGGGGCAAGCCGGTCGCGCTGGCCGATAAAGCGCACCCGCACGCCGTTTTCGTTGAGCTCGGCGGTGTCCTTGCGCAGATAGCGGCGAAAGAGCGCCATCAGCCCGTTGACCTCTTCGGGCGGGCGGCGCCAGTTCTCGGTCGAGAACGCATAAAGGGTGAGGTAGCGCACGCCCAGATCGGGGCAGGCCTCGACCACGCGGCGCACCGCATCGGCGCCCGCACGATGCCCACGCAGGCGCGGCAACCCGCGCCGTGCCGCCCATCGCCCATTGCCATCCATAATGATGGCCACGTGAGACGCTGTCTGCCCGTCCCTCATAAAGGTCTCCGCCTGTCCCCCGGCAGACCCGCCGGGGGTCGAATGGTCTGCCTCACTTACAATCATCGCTGGCGCAGCTTTGCGGGCCGCTCTTGCGCGTGTCCCGACCAAATCTGCGTCAGATCTGCATAATCTCTTCCTGTTTGGCCTCGAGCGCCGCGTCAATCTTCTTAATCGTGGCATCTGTGAGCGATTGCACTTCTTCGGACCAAATTTTCTGGTCGTCATCGCTCATCGCGCTGGCCTTCTTGATCTGGTCCATCCCGTCGCGGCGCACATTGCGCACCGCCACCCGGGCATGTTCGGCATATTGGCTGGCAAGCTTTGCCAACTCCTTGCGCCGCTCTTCATTGAGCTCGGGCACGGGCAGGCGGATGATGGTGCCGTCGACCACCGGGTTGATGCCAAGGCCCGAGACGCGCAGGGCTTTTTCCACCGCGCCGACCAGGCTTTTGTCCCAGACATTGACGGTGATCATCCGCGGTTCGGGCACATTGATCGTGCCGCATTGGTTGAGCGGCATGCTGCTGCCATAGGCGTTGACCTGGATCGGGTCGAGCATTGAGGCCGAGGCGCGCCCGGTGCGCAGCGACAGAAACTCCTGGCGAAGCGATGTGATGGCGCCATCCATACGCTGTTCCAGCCGGTCGAGATCGATCTCGTCTTCATCGGACATTCTTCGCGTCCCTCTTGGTGACGGCCGGGCGCGTCAGGTCGCGTCGACCACCGTGAATTTGCCCTCGCCGCGCAGCACCGAGGCCATGCCGCCATCCTGAGCAAGCGAGAACACAATAATCGGCAGCTTGTTGTCGCGCGCAAGGGCAATGGCCGAGGCGTCCATCACCTTGAGATTGCGCGACAGCGCCTCATCATGGCTGATGCGGTCAAAGCGGCGCGCCTCTGGGTTGAGTTTGGGGTCGCTGTCATAGACGCCATCGACCTGGGTGCCCTTGAAGATCGCCTGGCAGGCCATTTCCGAGGCGCGCAGCGTCGCGGCGGTGTCGGTGGTGAAATAGGGGTTGCCGGTGCCGGCCGCGAAGATGACGATGCGCTTCTTTTCCAGATGGCGCACCGCCCGGCGGCGGATATAGGGCTCGCAGACCTGATCCATCGGGATGGCCGAGACGACCCGCGTGTGCACGCCCTGCGCCTCAAGCGCGGCCTGCATGGCCAGCGCATTCATCACCGTGGCCAGCATGCCCATATAATCGGCCGTGGTGCGCTCGATCCCCTGGCCCGAGAGCTGCAGGCCGCGAAAGATATTGCCCGCCCCGATCACGAGGCAGACCTCGATGCCCATGCGCTGGACCTCGGCCACCTGCCCTGCGATGCGCGCAATGGTCGGCGGGTGCAGGCCGAAGCCCTGATCGCCCATCAGGGCCTCGCCGGAGATCTTGAGAAGGACGCGGGAGAAGCGGCGCTGCGTTTCGGGTTCGTCAGCCTCCCACATCGCGCGCCCGTATCCCTGCTCCCATGCCGGGCGGAAGATGTCGGAAAGCCCCGGGCCATGCAAGCTCTTTTGCGGTGCAAAATCACGTCTTGCCATGCGCGGTTCAGAGATGGCTGGGAGTTGGTCGGGAGTTCGGTGCGGCTTCGTCGGGCGTTCGTCGGGCGTTCGTCGGGCGTTCGGCGAGGGGTCGGGGGAGGTTCGGCCGTGAGAGCGCCGCGGTCGGTAAATGCGGTGGCGGTGGCAGCTCCGTGGCAGCTCAGGCGGTGGCAGCTCAGGCCGTGGCGGTTCAGGCGGGGCGGTTCAGCCGGGGCGCTTCAGGCGATGGCGGCGGGGCGGTCGGGCGCCGAGGCCGTTGGTGTGGCCGTTGGTGCGGCTGTTGCTGAGGCCGTCGGTGCGGCTGTTGCTGAGGCCGTCGGTTCAGCTGTCGGTTCAGCTTTTGGCGCGGCCGGGTCCGGCCCGTCCTTGTCGCGCGCGCCGCCCTCCTTGGCATTGGGCTGCCCGGGTGGTTGGGCCGGCAGGTCGAGGGCCAGCGACAGCCCGCCGCTGCGCCGGTTCAGACGGCGCAGGGCCATGCCGGCGCCCCGGGCCTCGGCCGCGGCGATCGCCAGGCCCAGCCCGCTGCCATGGGCCTGCGCTGCGGTCTTGCGCAGCCGCACGCCGCGTTTGAGCGCCGTGGCAAATTCCGCCGCGCTCATCCCCGGGCCGGTGTCGTGGATTTCAAAGCGCAGACGCCCGGCCCGGCGCCGGCAGCCCACGAGAATGCGCCCGGTCTCGGTATAGCGGATGGCGTTTGAGACAAGGTTGGAGAGGATGCGCAGCAAGAGCACCGGGTCGACCGAGACCGGCGCTGCGCAGGGCATGACCGTCAGCCTCAGCTGCTTGGCCTGGGCATCGGTGTTGAACATCTCGCCCAGCGCCGACAGCACGTCATTGGCACGCGGCGCGTCGGGTTCGGCCGGCCTCGCCTCGCGCGCAAGCGCATGCTGCACCAACCCCTCCAGATAACCAAAGGACCGCTCCACCCGGTCCGCCAGATCGGGCGCGGCGCGGGTGTCGCTGAGCAGCGACTGGATCGAGAGCCGCAGCGCATGGATCGGCTGGCGCAGGTCATGGGCCGCCTCGGCCAGCCGCTCGCCGCCCCGCGCGGCGCTGACCTGAAGGGCGCTGTACTGCGCCTCCAGCCGCTCCAGCCGCCCCTGCATGTCGAGCCGCGCGGTCATCGCATCGACCGACTGGCGCAGGGCCTGCTCCTCGGCCCGGCGCGCCTGCAGATAGCGGTCGAGAATGGCAAGCCCCATGAAGGCCGCGTCAAACACCGTCACGACGCGGATGCTGTCGAGCGCAAGGCTGGCGGGGATGTCGATATTGAGCAGATGGCGGCCGGACAGGATGGCCGCCGAGCTCATGAAAAACACCCAGCCAATGACGAAAAACCGCACTTCGCGCGCCCGGCTGCGCGCCGCATTGATGCCCGCGGCCAGAAACAGCACCGTGGCGGTGAAGGAAAGCAGGATCAGCGCCTGTTTGATCGTCTGGGTCATGCCCAGCGGCCAGAGCAGCAAAGTGCTGGCCGTGATCCCCATGAAGATGGCCAGGATCCAGTCCATTTCCGGGTGCAGCCGCGGGGTGCGCAGAAAGGCGCGGGTGTAGGTGGCGGCGCTGAGGATGACGACCTGGCCGAC
>JBCBKN010000002.1:0-34727 GCA_038521775.1 Pseudomonadota bacterium
CGACCAGCATGTCGGCAAAGCGGGGGATGGGGTCCTTCTCCATCCAGGCGGCGATCTCATCCTTGCTGCGATAGCGGTTGCGGTCGGATTTCGAATGCCCCCGCCAGCGATAGGTGAGGCTCTCAACCAGGCTCGGCCCCGCCCCCGCACGGGCGCGGGAAACGGCCGCGTCGACCGCCTCGGCCACGGCCGACAGATCATTGCCGTCAACCGTCCGCCCGGGCATCGCATAGGCCGCCGCGCGCTCGGCAATTGAGGCCACCGCGGTCGAGCGTTCGGTTGAGGTCGACATGCCATAGCGGTTGTTTTCGCACAGAAACACCACCGGCAGCTTCCAGATCGCGGCCATGTTGAGCGCCTCGTGAAACGCGCCCTCATTATTGGCGCCATCGCCGAAAAAGCAGATCGTGACGGTGCCTTTGCCCAGGCGTTTGGCGCTGAGCGCGGCCCCCACGGCAATGGGCAGCCCGCCGCCGACAATGCCATTGGCGCCCAGATTGCCCTTGGCGACATCGGCAATGTGCATCGAGCCGCCGCGGCCCCGGCAATAGCCCTCTTCCTTGCCGAAGAACTCCGCAAACATCCGCCCGACATCGGCCCCCTTGGCCACGCAATGGCCATGCCCGCGATGGGTCGAGGTGATGGTGTCGGCATCGCTCAGCCCCATGCAGGCGCCCACGGCGCTCGCCTCCTGCCCGATGGAGAGATGCATGGTGCCGTGGATCAGCCCGCGCATATAGCTTTGCTCGGCGCCTTCCTCAAATTTGCGGATCAGATACATCTTCCGCAGCGCCGCGCGCAGCGCATCGGGCGGGTAGTGGCGGATTGCATAGGGCGTGTTGTCATGGGCTGTGTCAGGCATGGGCGGCCTCTTTCGCGGCAGGTCCAAACAGCATCTCGTCCTGACGGGCGCGCAGCTGGGCAATGCGCGAGCCCTCGGGAATGGCGGCATTGGCGCGGGTGATCAGCGCGCCCTTGGCAATGGGGGCCGTGACGGTGCAGCCGGCGAGCAGGCCGCAGGGCAGCGCCTGGGCCGCGCGTGCGGCCTCGGCCGTCATGATCCAGGCGCGGTAGCAGGTCTCGCCGATCTGATCGAGCGTGTCGCCCGGCGCCAGATCGCGTTTGGCCACGGCGCAGACCTCGGCCACAGGCCGGTCGAGCGGCACCATATCGGCGGTTCCGTACAGCACCGCGCGCGCACAGGTCAGCGGCACCTCAAGCGAGGTGAGGTGATAGGGCCGGATAAAGCTGTAATAGGGGCCAGGGCCCATCTTCAGATCGCTCAGCCGCTCGCGCACCCGCGGATGCTCGGCCGCCGCGATCACGAACACCCCCGGGGCAAGCCCCGCACCGACCGAAAAATCGACCCGGCCCGTGCCCGACAGCACCCCGCCATCGGCCGTGGGGATCAGCGTGCTGGCAAGCTCCTTGGGGCCCGCCGCCGGCCCATGCATGCCAGGCCGGTCCGGCACCAGCCCGGTGGCATTGGCAATCGCTGCCATCTCGACCATGGTTTTGGAGCCGTCGACGAACTCCACCAGCATGCGCGGGTTCATGTTGCGCCGCGCGGCTTCCTCCTCATAGGCCTCGGGCATCGCATCGATGTTGAGCGGGTTGTTCTTGCCCTTGCCCGCACAGACGATGGAATGGCCCATGGCCGAGACGAACTCGATAAGCTCCATGCAGGAGGAGGGCTCATCCCCCGCACCCAGCGTGTAGACCACGCCCAGACGCTCGGCCTCGGCGCGCAGATATGCGCCGATGGTCACATCCGCCTCGACATTCATCATCACCAGATGCTTGCCGCGCTCCATGGCCGCCAGACCGATCTCGGCCCCCACGGCCGGCACGCCGGTGGCGTCGATCACCACATCGATGAGACCGCTTTCCAGCATGTCGGCGACATCGCCCGCGACGGCCGTGCGCCCGGCCTCAATTGTTGCGGTCAGCCTGTCCGACCCGGCGGCATCGGCCGAATGCCCGGCCTCGCCATAGGCGATCTCGACCGCCTTGTGCGCGCGGGCAGCGTCGAGATCGGCAATCGCGGCAACCGTGATCCCATCCATCATCGCAGCCCGCGTGACGATGTCGGTGCCCATCTCGCCCGCGCCGACCAGGCCGATGCGCACCGGGGTGCCGGCCTCTGCACGCCCGCGCAGCGCTTTGGCAAGTCCGATCGGCGCGATGTTGCTGGCCATATCCGTCACCTCCCTGCGGCGCTTCTGTATCCGGAACTTTTGTTCGATCGTCAACGTATATGTACGATCAACCGGTCAAAACCTGCGAAAACTGCCCTCCATCTTGGCAAGGATTTGCTGGAAATTGGGCAGAAACCGCTTGACACCCTAGGGGATCAGAACACTAGCTTGCCCAAAAGCGCAGATGTTCAGTGCGCCGCGTGACCGCACCGCCGCAGGGTTTCGGCGGCTGGTCAGACGGCCAAGAGCACGGCAAGATGAACCGAAAAGGGAGGACTATCATGACAACACCACGGATTTCCCGTCGCCGGCTGCTTCAGACCGGTGCGGCGACCGGCGCGGTCGGGCTCAGCGCCGGTGGGCTGAGCCTGCCGGCACTCGCACAATCGGGCCTGCCCGACCCGGCCTCGGTGCTCGCCGACATCTCGGTGCCCAAATATGTGCGCGCCGACTATCGCGAGCTTTACAGCATGTCCGATGCGCCGCTCTGGGATCCCAACAAGGACTGGATCCGCACGGTGGATTGGGAGCAGGTCCGCTCCGAGCTTGCCGGAACCACGGTGCGCTTTGCCATCGGCGCGGCGGACACGGAATCGGCGGCCGAGGGGCTTGCGCCCTTCAAGGCGCTTTCGGGCATCGAGGTCGAGCTGGTGCCGATCCCCGATGACAGCTTTTACGACAAAGCGGTGGCCGAGTTCATCTCCGGCAATGCCTCCTTCGATGCGCTGCAGTTCTTCTCGCCCTGGCTGGGCGATTTCGCGGCACCGGGCTTTCTCGCCCCGCTCGACGATTTCGCCGCCAAATGGGGCCTGCCGCTCGACGATTTCTACGACACGTACCGGCTGAATTACGGCTTCTTCAACGGCCAGATGTACGGCATTCCCTTCGATTGCGACATCCAGATGGTGCATCTGCGCAAGGGCTATATGGAGACGCTGCTGGGCGGGCCGATCGACAAGGTGAACTCGGTGCCCACCTATGACGAGCTGATCCGCGTGGCGCGCGAGCTCGACAAGGTCGAACCGGGCGTGGCCGGGGTGGGCCTGATGGCCGGGCGCGGCTTCTGGTCGACCTATACCTGGGAGCATATCGCGGCCCAAGCCGGCATGATGCTGTTTGACGAGAACTGGGAGCCGATCTTCAACGGCGATGCGGGCATGAAGGGGCTCGACATCATCCTGGAGCTGGCCAAGGTCGCCAATGAGGGGCATGCCGGCGCTGGCTGGCCGGAAAACCGCGCCGCCTGGCTGGGCGGGCAGGTCGCCACCAACATCTCCTGGCAGGACAGCGGCACCCAGGCCATGCGCCCCGATCAAAGCCAGATCGTGGATGATTTCGTCACGATCTATGAACCCCGGATCGAGGGCGGCCGGTTTGCCCCGCCCAATATCGCGGGCTCGACCTCCTGCGTTGCCGCCTCGGCCCAGAATGCCGAGGGCGCCTTCCTGATGCTGGGCTTCCTGACCACCGCCTCGATCATGGCGATGAACGAGGCCAACGCCAATGGCGTGGCACCCGGCTATCGCTCGGTCCTGACCAATGAAGAGCTGCAGAAGGTCAGCCAGCCGGCCAAGGTCTGGGGCGACAGCCTCGATCATGCCTGGTGCAGCCCGCGCCTGCCCGGCGCCTTCCCCATCGAGCAGGCCATCGGCAATGAGATCAACCGCGCCGTGGTCGGCCAGATCACCGGCAAGGAGGCGCTCGACAATGCCGCCGCGGCGGTGAAGTCGATCATGGAGGACAATGGCTTTTACCGCGGCCGCGACCCGGTGGAATATGCTGCCGCCGCCCCGGGCCTTTATGTGGGCGAAGGCAAGCCCCTGCCCTTCTGAGCGCCGCACCTGCAAATCTGCGGGGTCGTCGCCCGATGAGCAGCAACACCGAGGAGCTCGGACCCGAGGTTGGGGCGGTCACCGCCGCCCCGACCCAGCCCAAAACCCGCCGGCGCCGCAGCCGGCGGATGCGCAAGCTGTTTCCCTATCTTCTGGTCGCCCCGGCGGTGATCTACCTTTTGGGCATCACGCTTTACCCCGGCATCTTTGCCATCACCCAGAGCTTTTACTTCGTGAAATTCGGCCCCTGGCGGCCGATCGGGTTTGAAAACTACATCGACCTTTGGAACGACCGCGAGTTCTGGGCCGCCCTCTGGAACACCTTTGTCATCGGGTCGATCGCCTTGGCCGCGCAATGTGTGCTGGCGCTGGTGCTGGCCTTCTATGCCTATCGCGACCCCTGGGTGCAGGGCTGGCGGATCATCTTCCTGATCCCTATGCTGTTCATGCCCTCGGCGGTGGCCTTCATCTTCAAGCTCTCCTTTCTCGACGCGCGGGTGATCTCGGATATTCTGATCGGGATGGGGATCATCAGCGAGAACCTCGCCATCCCCTCCTCGATCTGGCTGTCGCGCCTGACCCTGATCATCGCCGATGTCTGGCAGTGGACGCCCTTCCTCTTCATCATCTTCGTGGCCGCCCTGCAGGCCCAGGATGAGGAGATCGAGGAGGCCGCGCGGCTCGACGGGGCCTCCTGGGGCGCGATCTTCTGGAACGTCTCGCTGCCCCTGATGCGCCCGGTCATCGTGGTGGCCCTGGTGCTGCGCGGCATCGACATCACCACCATGTTTGCCAATGTCTTCATCATCACCAAGGGTGGGCCGGGGGGTGCCACCGAAACGATCAGCTATTTCATCTATCGCATTGGGTTCAAAACCTTCAATTTCGGCTATGCCTCGGCGGCCTCGGTGATCATGCTGATCCTCACGATCATCGTCGCGCAGGTCGTGGTCAAACGCGCCTTCCGCTCGGGGCGGGCCTGATGGGCGGAGGACGCGCCTGATGGCCGCCACCCGCCGCCGCAGGGGCGAAAGCCGGATCACCCGCTATCTGATCCTGGGAAGCTGGGCGCTTTTTTGCCTGGTGCCGGTGATCTGGTTCCTGTCGATCGGGCTGCGGCCGCGCACCGAGATCATCACGCCCGAGCCGATCTACATCCCCACCCTCTCGCTCGATGCCTGGCACATGATCTGGTCGGACTGGCCGATGGCCCAGTATCTGCGCAATTCGGTGCTGGCGATCATCGGTTCGGTGCTTATCGATCTGGTCCTGGCGATCCCGGCGGCCTATGCGCTGGCGCGCTACCGGTTTCGGGGGCGCGAGGATATCGGGTTCTACATTCTCTCCACCCGCATGATGGCGCCGGCCATTGTCGCGGTGCCGATCTTCTTTCTCTTCCGCGAGATGCAGCTTCTCGACACGATCTGGGCGCTGATGCTGGTTTATGCCGCGATCAACCTCTCGATCGTGACCTGGATCATCCGCTCCTACATGCTCGACATCCCGTCCGAGCTGGAGGATGCCGCGCGCACCGACGGCGCCTCGGATCTGCGCATCCTGTGGTCAATCATCATTCCGGCGATCCTGCCCGGCATCATCACCGCGGCCGTCATCGCGATGATCTTTGCGATCAACGAGTTTCTCTTTACCCTGCTGATCGCCTCCACGCCCAAGGCCTATACCATGTCGGTGGCGCTGGCGAATTTCACCGGCGGCTCGGACGGGGTGATCTACAACGCCATCGCTCTGGTTGCCTTTCTCGCCTTCCTGCCGGTCTTTCTGGTGGTCGTGGCGATCCAGCGGCATCTGTCGCGCGGGCTGACGATGGGCGCGGTGAAGGGGTAGGCATGGCGCGGATCGAGCTTGAGGGCATCCAGAAAAGCTGGGGTGCGGTGACCGGGGTGCGCGAGGTCAATCTCGACATCGCCGATCAGGAGCTGGTGGTGTTTCTGGGCCCCTCGGGCTGTGGCAAGACCACCACCATGCGGATGATTGCGGGGTTGGAGGAGCCCAGCGCGGGCGAAATCCGCATGGATGGCGAGGTGATGAACGAGGTCGATGCGCGCGACCGCGACGTGGCCATGGTCTTTCAGGGCTATGCGCTTTACCCCAACATGACGATCTATGAGAACATCCGCTTTCCGCTGCGCATGCGCGGGGTGCCCAGGCCCGAGCAGGACCGGCTGGTGCGCGAGGCAGCCGGCATGGTCGAGCTGGGCGAGCTTCTCGACCGCAAGCCCGCGGCCCTGTCGGGCGGGCAGCGCCAGCGCGCCGCCCTGGCCCGGGCCATCGTGCGCAAGCCCCAGGTCTTCTTGATGGACGAGCCGCTCTCGAACCTCGATGCCAAGCTGCGCCAGGCCATGCGGGTGCAGATCAAGCATCTGCAGCGCGAGCTCAAGATCACCACCGTCTATGTCACCCATGACCAGATCGAGGCGATGACGCTGGCCGACCGCATCGTGATCATGGAACGCGGTGCGGTCCAGCAGATCGGCACGCCCGATGAGATCTATTCCGACCCTGCCAACAGCTTTGTGGCGGGCTTTATCGGGGCGCCGCCGATGAACCTGGTTGCGGGCGCGGTGAGTGGCGGCGTGTTTCGCGCCCCAGGCATCGAACTGGCCGCCGCTCTGCCCGACGGCGCGGTCACGCTGGGTGTGCGGCCCGAGGATTGCGCCATCAGCGCGCCGGGGGCCGCGGCGCATCTTTCCGGCTCGGTCTATGGGGTGGAGCCCACCGGCGACATCACCTTCCTGACCGTCAAAACCGGCGAGCGGCTGATCGAGGTGAAGGCGCCGCGAACCTACCGCTCGGATCTCGATGCGCCTGTGGGGGTGGCCTTCGACCCCGCGCATCTTTACTTCTTCGATCACGCAACCGGCGAGCGGATCCGCCCCTGATGCCCCAATTCGACTACACCTCCATCGGGTTTTACACCTTCGACTGCCTGGCCCGGCCGGTGACCGAGATCCCGCCCGGCGGCGACACCTTCTTTGTGGAGGATTTCGCCCTTGCGGTGTCGGGGGCTGCCGGATCGGCGGCGATTGTGGCCGCCAAGCATGGGCTCAGCGTGCAGGCCGTGGGCGGGGTGGGCGAGGATCTGATGGGCGATTGGGTGCTGCGCCGGCTGGGCGATTTCGGCATCGACAGCGAAAACATGCAGCGCTGCCCGGGTTTTGCCACCTCCTCCTCCATCGTCACCACCCGCCCCGATGGCGCGCGGCCGGCCTTGCACAAGCGCGGCGCCACGGCGGGCTTCACGGTCAGCGACGCGGCCCTCGACCGGGTCACCGACACGGCCATCCTGCATGTGGGCGGGGTGGGGCTGATGGACCGGATGGACAAGGCCGGGCGCACGGCCGAGGTGATGGCCGCAGCCAAGGCGCGCGGCGCGGTCACCACGCTCGATGTCTTTGCCGCGACCCGGGCGGATATGGATCTGGTCGCGCCCCTCCTCCCGCATACCGATTTCTTCATGCCATCGGAGGAGGAGGCCGCCGCCCTCTCCGGCCTCGGCGCTTACGAAGACATTGCGCGGTTTTTGCTGGAACGGGGCGCGGGGGCGGTGATCCTCACCCTGGGCGCTGAAGGGGCGATGTATCGCGATGCGCAGGGCACGGCCTTCGATCTACCCGCCTATGCCATAGATGTCATCTGCACCTGCGGCTGCGGCGATTGTTTCAATGCCGGATTTGCCACCGGGCTGCATCTGGGCCGGCCCATCGAAGACTGTGTGCGGATGGGCCAGGCCGCCTCGGCCCAGAACGCCATGGGGCTGGGAAGTCAGGCGGTGGTCGCCTCGCTGCCCGCCACAATCAGCTTCATGGAAAACACCGCGACAAGGTGATAGCCTGCCCTCCTGACGGGGTCAGAGCGAGGATGCGCCCGGCCATGCCCAGCCGACCGGTTCCAGACAGGCTTGCATTGCCCCTGCGCGACGCCCTGCGCGGGGTGCGCTCGGCCAAGGAGCTTTCGGAGATGCTGCTGCGCCCGGCGACCGAGCTCTTGCCCGGCCCGGTGCAGTCGCTGTTGCGCCAGACGGTGCATCAGGCCGAGCGGGTGGGTAAATATGCGCTCTCCGCCCCGATGCCCGGGCCCCACCAGATGGCCCGCGCCGTAGCAGCACTGGCCGGCCGGCTGCCAGCGCCGGAGGGGCGCGACGCGCTGCTGGCGGCCCTGACCTTCGGGTTGGAGCGGGCACTTGCCGATGATGCGACGCCAGCCCTGATGATGAGCGAGACCGTCGCCGCCCTTGCCATCGACGCCGCCCTGCCCGCCGGCACGGGCGATGCCGCCGACCGCGCCGCGGGGCTTTTGGACCATCTGCACCGCGCGCATGTCGTGGGCCCGGTTCCCGGAACCGGGTTTGCCCATGACCCGGCCAGCGAACGGCGGGCCGAGCTTGCCTGCTTTGCGGTGTGCCTTTGGCTTTTATGCGAACGCCCGGATGTCGAGGCCGGCGGTGAGGATCGGATCCTCACGCTTTGCATCGGGCTGTGCGCTGCGGTGACCGACGACATCGAGGCCGTGCTTGACGCAAGGGCAAGCCCGGCCGGCCTGATGCGCGATCTTGCGAGCATGGTCTGATGAGCGATCTGGCCGTCACCCCGCAGATGCCGGTGCGCAAGTCGATCCGCCGCCTGCGCTGGTTCATCCGCGCCTTCGAGGATCAGGTCGCGCGGGTCGAAGCCGACACCGGCAACCGCTTTGCCTGCGACGAAAAGCGGCTCTCGGCCGTGTTCGTGGAATGGCTGCGGGCCTTTGAGGCGCAAAAACCCACCCTGGCCGAGGATCGTCTGCCCTATGTCGGGTTTGCCGCCGGCCTGATGCTGCGCACGCTGATCTCGCAAAAACCGCTGAGCCTGACCAGCCGGCCGGCCGGCCATGATGAGACCAACCCCGCCTATTTCTGGCCCGAGGGCTATGTCTATGTCGCCTTTTGCCTGAATATCCGGGCGCTGGTTCTGGCCCAGGATTTCGATGAGGAGCAGGAGATGGTGCCCGCCCTCACCGAGCTGCGCAGCTGGTGGTCGTTTCGGGAGAATGTCGAGGAAGACGACAATCTGGCCATCGCCTTTCTCGATCTCTTTGCCGGCGAGGCGCCGGATTGGGAGACGCCGGAGCTGTTTCGCGGCCGCCGCACCGGCGAGATCGCGCAGCGGTTCTACACCGCCCTGCCGCCCGAGGATTAGGCGCGGCCCACCTCCCGCGGCCAGAACGCAACCCCGGCGGGCGGCACCTCGATGCCCCGGTACTGCGCTGGCTCGGGCGCGTAATTCACCACGATGCGATGGCTGGGGGTGTCGCGCAGGCGCAGGTCGCCGTCCAGATCCTCGGTGGCAATCGAGCGCGCGTCGCAGGCCCCCTGCAGGATGCGCGCCCAGAGCGCCGGATCGGGCCAGCCCGCCAGATAGCGCAGCCGCGCACCCAAGAGGACCGGCGCGCCGGCCTCGGTTTCCATCAGCACCGGGGCGCCGCCCTCGATCCGCTCCATCCAATGGCGCACCGCCCCGCCGCCCTTGACCGACAGGGCCAGATCGGGCGGCAGGCTCTCGACCAGGGCCACCACCGCCTCGAGCCCGGGCAGGCCGGGCGGCAGCGGCAGGGGAATGGCCATCTCGGCGCTGCGCGCCCCGGCCCGGGGGCCCAGAATGGCAATGCCGTCAAAGCCCGCCAAAGCATCGCGCAAGCTGTCCGGCAGGGTCATCAGCCCCGGGGCGAGCACCAGCTTATAGGGCGCGATATCGGCCTCGGCCGGGATGACATCGACCGAGAGGCCCAGCTTGCGCAAGCCGCGATAAGCCTCGAACACCAGCCGGAAATAGGAGAAATCCTGGCCCTGCGGCTGAACGCTCCAGGCCCAGTCCGAAGGATAGTCGAAGATCAGCGCCACCTGGGCCTGCGCCGTGCCCTGATCCGGCATGGTGGCAAGCTCACGCGCCACCTCCGCCACCTCGGCCAGCCCGGGGGCGGCCGCGCTGTCGGGGCGCAACAGCCCGGCATGAAGCTGTTCCTGCGCAAAGGGCGCCTGGCGCCAGCGAAACCAGGAAACGACCTCCGCGCCATGGGCATAGGCCTCCCAGGCCCAAAGCCGCAGCATGCCCGGCAGGGGCGCGGGGTTCCAGGGCGCCCAGTTCACCGGGCCGGGCTGCTGTTCCATCACCCAAAGGCGGCCACGGCCCACGCTGCGATAGAGGTCGTGGTGGAAGGCCTGAAAATCCGGATCGCCCTGCCGCAAAAACCGCGCCCGATGCGCGGCATCGCCCTCGATCCGGTCGAGAAGGAAGCCCAGCGGGTAGCTGTCCCAACTGGCAATGTCGAGATCGGCGCCGACCGCGTGATGGTCGAACTCCGTCACCCGGCCCATGTAATTGTGGATCAGCGGGGCATCGGTGCAGGCGCGCAGCGCGTCGGCCTGAACCCGGTTGAAGGCCACCACCTGATCGGAGGAAAAGCGCCGGAAGGCAAGGGCGTGGGCGGGGTTCGCCTCGGTCACGGTGAGGGTGGGCAGCTCGATCTGATCAAAGCTCGCATACTCCATCGACCAGAACACATTGCCCCAGGCGCGGTTGAGCGCATCGATCGACTGGTAGCGCTGCGCACACCAGTCGCGAAAGGCCGCCCGTGCGGCGGGCGAGAAGCTCAGCGTGGTGTCATGGCAGCCATATTCATTGTCGATCTGCCAGGCCTTGATGCGCGGGTCGCGCCCATAGCGCGCGCCCAGAATGCCGGCGATGCGGCGCGCTTCTCTCCGATAGCCGTTATGGCTGAAGCAATAATGCCGCCGCGAGCCAAAATTGCGGGGGCGGCCCTGCGCGTCATGGGCCAGCATGTCGGGATGGCGGTCGAGCATCCAGCGCGGCGGGGTCGCGGTGGGCGTGCCCATCACAATGGCCAGGCCGGCCTCGGCCAGCACCGAGATCGCGCGGTCGAGCCAGTCGAAGGTCAGCTGCCCCGGCTCGGGCTCCATCCGCGACCAGGCAAACTCGCCGATCCGCACCCAGGCCAGCCCCGCCGCGGCCATGCGGGCGGCATCCTCGGCCCAGATTTCCTCCGGCCAATGCTCGGGGTAATAGCACACCCCCAGCGCGCGCTTCATGAAAGCGCGTCCCAGGCCGCGACCATCTCCGCGGCGCGGGCGCCGACGGTCTCGGCGCGGTCACCCGGTTTGTAAAGCGCGCTGCCCAGCCCGAACCCGGCCGCACCCGCGGCCCTGAAGGCGGCGAAATCGGCCGGGCCCACGCCGCCGACCATGTAAAGCGGGGTTGCGGGGGGCAGCACGGCGCGGATCGCCTTGACCCCCTCGGCCCCCATCAGCGAGGCCGGAAAGACCTTCAGCGCATCGGCCCCCGCAGCCAGCGCCGCAAAGCACTCGGTCGCGGTGAAGACGCCCGGATAGCTCAGCAAGCCTGCGGCTTTTGTCGCCGCGATGGTCGGGATATCGGCATTGGGCGAGACGATCAGCCGCCCGCCCGCCCGGGCCACCCCGGTCACATCGGTGGGGCTGAGCACCGTGCCCGCCCCGATCAGCGCCTGGGCGCCCAGCGCCGCGACCATGGCCGCGATGCTGTCAAAAGGTTCGGGCGAATTCAGCGGCACCTCGATCCGGTCGATGCCCGCATCGATCAGCGCCGTGGCAACCGGCACAGCCTCATTGGGCGTGATCCCGCGCAGAATGGCGATCAGCGGCCGGCTCATGCCCGCACCAATTGCGCCATGACGGCCGAAAGCCCGCGCAGGGTCATTGCATCTCCCTCGATCACCGGGGCGGGCACGCCTTGCGCGCCGAGCGCCTGTGCATAAAGCGGGGCGAGACCGGCATCGCCGATCACGCGCAGATCCTGGCCCAGCCAATAGCCGCGTGCGCCGGCGAGCTCGGCCCCGATCAAAAGCCCCGAGAGGCGACCGCGCGCCGCCGACGGCGCCAGCCCCGACAGCAGCGCCTCGGCCCGAATGCCGAAAAGCCGCGCGGCCAGCGCTTCGGGCCGGGCCATCCCCTCGGCGACACCCGCCGCGAACGCTGCCTCGTCGCTGGCGGTGCCCAAGGCGTGGCGCAGCACGCTCTGCGCGGCCAACAGCGCAAAAAGCTCACCGGTCATGAAGGTGATGAAACCGACAACCTCGCCGGCACTGACCCGCACCCATTTCGTATGCGTGCCGGGCAGGCAGAGCACCCCGTCAAACTCGGGCTCGGCGGTGAGAAACCCGGCGATCTGGATCTCTTCGCCCCGCATCACATCGGCCGGCGCGTCCTGGCGCAACCCCGGCACCAGCCGCACCCGCAGCCGGGGATCCGTTGCAGGTGCATCGACCGGCATGAGGGCGTCGGGCCGGCAGGGCACCGGCCGGTAGGGCGCTTCGGCCCAGCCCTGGCGCGCGCCGACCATGCCACAGGCGATCACATCCACCGGCCCCGTGCCCAGCCAGCCGCCGATCAGCGACAGGAGCGCGGGTTCGAACTGGTCGGGACGCAAAGCGCCCATCCCGGCATCGGACCGCGCCTGGGCCAGCACCCTGCCCGCCGCGCCCATCGCCCAGGCCCGGCAGTTCGACGTGCCCCAATCGACCGCAATCCAGTCGGGCACGATCCGGTCGGGCGCGATCGACACCGCAGCACCGCTCATGCAGCGCGCGCCTTTCGCGCCCATACCGGCAGCCAGTCGCCATGGGCGGCCAGCAGATCATCGACCAGTGCGCGGATCTGGCGCAGATCGAGCTCGGCTGCGCTGTGCGGGTCCATCATCGCGGCGTGATAGACATGCTCGAGGTTTTCGTCGAGCAGGGCGCGGACCGTCAGCTCCTGGACATTGATCTGGGTGCGCATCAGCGCGATCAGCTGGGGCGGGATGTCGGCCACCAGGCTGGGCTGGAGGCCGTTCGCGTCGACCAGCGTCGGCGTCTCGACCGCCGCACCCAGGGGCAGCTGCGGGATCTGGCCCTGATTGGGCAGGTTGGCATAAACCCGTGCCGGCGCATCGGTCTTGACCGCGTTCATCAGATCGGCTGCGAATTCATGGCTGCGCGCGGTGTCGATGGCAGCCCCCGATTTCAGCGCCGCGGCCTGGGCGGCCCAGCTTGCCATCTGCTCCTCACAGCGCTTGGGATATTCGTCGAGCGGGATGGCAAAGCGCGCGATCAGATCCTCGCGGCCCGTCTTGATGAACCAGGGCACATATTCGGCCAGATGCTCTGAGCTTTCGGTGCAGAAATGGCCCAGATGCTCCAGCACCTCATAGCGCACCCGGTTGGGACAGCGCGCATGCATCACGGGCGGTTTGGGCAGCCGCCCGTCGCGATAGCCTGCGCGCAGTGCCGGGACAAGATCGCGGCCCCGATGCTCCAACTCCAGGAAAAAGGCGACATGGTTGACCCCGGCGACGCGGTAACGGATCTCGTCCTTGGGCAGGTCGAGGTCATGGGCGAGCTCTTCGACCGTGTTCTGCACCGAATGGCAAAGCCCCGCCTGGCGCAGGGCGGGGAAGCGTTCGGCCAGCGCCCAGGTGTTGATCGCCATGGGGTTGACGTATTGGAGGAGCAGCGCATCGGGGCAAAGCTGGGCCATATCTGCTGCCAGCGCCCAAAGATGCGGCACCGTGCGCAGGCCGCGCATGATGCCCGCCACCCCCAGCGTATCGCCAATGGTCTGGCGCAGGCCATGGGCGCGGGGGATTTCGAAATCCGTGACCGTGCAGGGCCGGTAGCCGCCGATCTGAAAGGCCACCACCACGAAATCGGCCCCGGCCACGGCACGGCGCTGCTCGCTGGTCACCTCGATGCGGGCCGGCGCGCCATGCGCCGCGACCAGCCGCTCAGCCACGATGCGGCTCTCCTCCAGCCTTGCGGCATCGATGTCCATCAGCGCGAAGGTCGCCCCGCGCAACGCCTCGAAATGCAGGCAATCGCCCAGAATGTTGCGCATGAAGATCGTCGAACCCGCGCCGATGAACGCAATCTTGGTCACTTCACTGCCCCCAGGGTCAGCCCGGCGATGAAATGCCGCTGCATGAGGAAGAACATCGCCACCGGCGGCAGGGCAGCGACGATGCTGCCCGCGCTCATCAGATGGTAGGCCGCGCGGAACTGGGCGTTGAAGCTGGTGATCCCGGCGGTCACGGGCTGGCTCTCCACACCCTGGGTCAGCACCACGGCCCAGAAATAATCGTTCCAGATGAAGGTGAAGATCAGCACGCTCAGCGCCGCGATGGCCGGCCGCATCAGGGGCAGCACGACATACCAAAAGATCCGCCATTCGGCCACGCCCTCTACCCGCGCCGCCTCGATCAGCTCGCGCGGCAGGGCGCGGATGAAGTTGCGCATGAAGAGGGTGCAGAACCCGGTCTGAAAGGCGACATGAAAGAGCACCAGCCCGGTCTTGGTGTTGTAGAGCCCCAGATCGACGGTGAGGTCGCGCACCGGCACCATCAGGATCTGGAAAGGCACGAAATTGCCGGCCACGAACATGAAGAAGAGCAAGAGATTGCCGCGGAACTTGTAGATGCCCAGCGCAAACCCGGTGAGGCAGCTGAGCGCCACCGCCCCCAGCACGGTGGGCACGGTGATCAGCACCGAGTTCAACAGGTAGCGCGGCATGTCGCTGTCAAAAAAGACGCGCCCGTAATTTGCCACCCCTTCAAAGGAGGAGGGCACGCCCCAGTAATTGGCATTGGTGAAATCGGCATCGGGTTTGACCGAAAAGACCGCGACCGCGATCAGCGGCAACAGCCAGAAGATCAGCGCCAGCGGCACCAGCCCCTGATAGCCGGCACGCCAGCCGGGCGAGGCGGTCTCGATGGGACGTGGAAACATCTCAGCCCCTCCGCTCGTCGCGGGCCATCGACCACAGGAAATAGCCGATGAAGACCAGCATGATCAGAAACAGCACCACCGCGATCGCCGCACCATAGCCCATGCGGAACCCGTATTCCGACAGCGCAACCTCGAACATATAAAAGCTCAGCACCCGCGAGGAGCCGAAGGGCCCGCCCTGGGTCATGATCGAGATCAGATCAAAGCTGCGCAGCGCCCCGATGATCGTCACCACAAAGGCAATGAAGGTCGCCGGGCGCAGCTGCGGCAAAATCACGTACCAGAGCATCCGCCAGCCCTTGGCGCCATCCAGCCGCCCGGCCTCGACCTGCTCGGGATCGACCGCATTCAGCCCGGTGAGATAAAGGATCATGCAATAGGCGGTCTGCGGCCAGAGCCCCGCGGCGATGATGCCATAGGTCACCCAGCGCTCATCGCCCAGCACATTGACCGGGCCGAGCCCGACCACCCCGATGATCTCGTTGAAAAGCCCAAATGTCGGGTCGTAGAACCAGGAAAAAACCAGCCCGACCACCACCTGGCTGATCACGAAGGGAAAGAAGAAAAGCGATTTGTAAAGCCGGATGCCCCGGACGTTCTGGTTGAGAAACAGCGCGATGAAGAGCCCGGCCGGGATCGCCAGCAGATAAAGCACCAGCCAGATCAGATTGTTCCAGAGCGAGGTGTAGAACGCATCGTCCCAGTAAAGCTCGTCATAGTTTTCCAGCCCGATGAAGACGGGCTCGCCCAACCCGTCCCAGTCGTAAAGCGAGATCTCGAAGGACTGGAAAATCGGGATGATCACATAGACCAGAAAAAAGAGGATCCCCGGCGCCAGAAACAGAACCGGCGTCAGCGCCAGCTGGTTGCGGTGAAACCAGCCCCGCCCGTCCAAAGCGCCGGCCATCGCCTGGTCTGCATCGCGCGTCACGGTCACGGCACCCATCCTTTTTGCGGCTTTTCGGCCTCAGACGGCTTGGGCCGAACGAGGCTCGGGCCATAGGCGGCTCGCTCTGAGCCGGGCGGCGGCCTCGTCGCGCCCCGCAGCGGGCGGACGAGGCGTATGGTGTCGGGCGCGTCAGCGCCCGTCCTTATGATAGCCCTGCCTCAGCGATAGATGCGCCCGCGGGCGCGCTCCAGCCGGGCCAGGATCCGGTCGAGATTGTCGGGCTTGACCATGAATTCCTGGAACCCCTCCATCGCCAGCTTGGCCATCTCGGCTGGGGCATCCCGGTCAAAGAACTGCGCCAGCGCATAGGCGTCGTTGAGCATCGCAAAGCCCTCGACGACGAATTTGTCGTCCGGGTTGACCGAGCTGTCGCGGTTGACCGGCAGCTGGCCGAGCTGGGCGTTGATCTCGGTCTGGTTCTGCGCCTCGACGACAAAGCGCAGGAAGGCCCGGGCATTTTCCTTGTTCTCGGCATTGGCCGGGATGTGGAAGGTGTCGGTCGGCGCATCCTCGGCCATCGGAATGCCCGGCGTGATCTCCGGGAACTGGTGGAAATCGAGCTGCGCATTGGTCAGCCCGCCATCCTTCAGCGGCGCCACGGCAAAATTGCCCATCAGATAGGCCGCCGCATCGCCCTGCACCATGAAGGGCAGCGCCTCCTGCCAGCTATAGGAGGTGTGGTTGTCGACATAGGCGCCCATATCGATCAGCTCGCGCCAGCGCCCGAAGGTGTCGACCACCCGCTGATCGGTCCATTCCACCTTGCCGGCGGTCAGGTCCATATGGAACTCATAGCCGTTCTGGCGTAGGTTGAGATAGTCAAACCAGCCCGCCGCCGTCCACAGGAACTTGGTGCCGATGGTAAAGCATTTCCGGCCCGAATCGAGGATCGCCTGGCAATTGGCCTTGAAGCTCTCCCAATCGGTCGGCTCTTCCAGCCCCAACTCCTCATAGATGTCGAGCCGGTAATAAACGCCCCACTGGTAATAGGAATAGGGCACGCCCCATTGCTTGCCGTCGATGGTCATCGCGGCCTTGGTCGAGGCCAGCTTCTCGCTCAGCTCGCCCTCCCACAGATCCGAGACATCCTCAAAAAGCCCCGGCTCCACATAAGGCAGCATCCGGTTGCCCGCATACCAGGTCGCCACATCCGGCGCATTGGCGGTCAGGAAGTTGCGGATCTGGGTCTTATAGGCCTCGCGATCGATGATCGTGGTTTCGATGTTGAGCTCGGGATGCAGCGCCTGGAATTCGCCGATCAGTTCTTCCATCGTTGCGCGCGGCGCGGGGTTCGAGGTGTCGAGGAAGATCTTCAGATCGCCGCTCAACTGATCCTGGGCAGCTGCGCCTGAGCCAAGCAGCGCCGCCGCGGCCAGGGCGGCCAGGGTCCGGGTCGTTTTCATTTGCGTCCTCCCGCAAGTTCCACTATTTGGAACGAGGTTTTGATTATTGATACCTGAGCGCATTCCGCCTAGACTTGTCAAGAGACCTTTGGCGGCCCGAACCCGGGGCGACCGAAGGCGGGAGGAAACGTCATGACCGCGCAATTCGCGGGAGGAGAAGCGCCGGGCGGGGCGCCACAGCCGGCTGCGGCATCGGGCGATGTCGTGCCGCCCGCGACAATGACCGGTGCGCCAATGACGGGCGCGCCCGGAACCGACCTGCCCGCAACCGACCCGCCCGGAACCGCCCTGCCCGCGACCGACCAGCCCGCGACCGACCAGCCCGCGACCGACCAGCCCGCGCCTGAACCGAACGGCCTGGGCGACGCCGATCGCCGCGACGGCACGGTCGGCAAGGCGCTGGCCGTGCTCGACCAGGTGGCCGCCTTCGGCCGCCCGGTGCGGCTTTATGAGCTGCTCGCTGCCAGCCCGTTTCCCAAGGCGACTCTGTTTCGCATCCTGCGCACGCTCACCAGCCAGGGCATGCTGAGCTATGACGAGGAGCGGCAGACCTACCATCTGGGCCTGCGTCTGGTCCGGCTTGCCCACACCGCCTGGCGCGACGCCTCGCTTGCCCCGATCGCGCGGCCGCATCTCGATGCGCTCTCGGCCGATCTGGGCGAGACCGTGCATCTGGCCCAGCTCGATGCGGGTCAGGTGCTTTATGTCGACAAGCGCAATGCCGCGCGGCCCATCGAGATGTTTTCGGAGGCCGGCAAGGTCGGCCCCGCCTATTGCACCGGGGTGGGCAAGGCGATGCTGGCCTATCAGGACGCCGACATGCTGGAGCGGCTGATCCCCTATCAGGCCTTCCAGCGTTTTACCCCCCACACCCTGACCGATGCCGCCGCCCTGCGCGCCGAGCTTGCGTCCATCCGCGCCCGCGGCCATGCCTTTGACAATGAAGAGCATGAGCCGGGCATCATCTGCGTGGCCGTGCCGGTGCGCAGCCGCGACGGCCGGGTGCTGGGCGCGCTCTCGGTGACCGGCTCTACCGCGCGGCTCAGTCTGGCCGCGCTTGCCGCCCATGCGCCGCGCCTTGCCTCCGCTGCGGCCCGCATCGCCGAAGACGCCGAGGGCTGGCGCTTTCCCAACACCCCCCGCAGTACCCCTCGCAGTTCCAAATCCATGGGAGCCTGACATGTCCGGACTGACGCTTCAAAAGGTGATCAAACGCTTTGGCGATGTCGAGGTGATCCACGGGGTCGATCTGGAGGTGCGAAACGGCGAGTTCTGCGTCTTCGTCGGGCCCTCGGGCTGCGGGAAATCCACGCTGTTGCGCATGGTCGCGGGGC
Source organism: Pseudomonadota bacterium (assembly GCA_038521775.1). Lineage (GTDB taxonomy): Bacteria > Pseudomonadota > Alphaproteobacteria > Rhodobacterales > Rhodobacteraceae > J013. Next base: position 18,523 of record JBCBKN010000002.1, read on the forward strand.
TTGAGGCAACCTCAGACGGCACAATCTCGATCGGCGCGCGCGACGTCACCCGGATGGATCCGGCCGCGCGCGGGGTGGCCATGGTCTTTCAATCCTACGCGCTCTACCCGCATATGACGGTGGCCCAGAATATGGGGTTCGGCCTGAAAATGACCGGCCATCCGGCGCGCGAGGTCCGCGAAAAGGTGGCCGAGGCAAGCAGGATCCTCAAGCTCGATGCGCTCCTGAACCGCAAGCCGGCGGCCCTGTCGGGCGGACAGCGCCAGCGCGTGGCCATCGGGCGGGCGATCGTGCGCGGCCCCGAGATCTTTCTTTTTGATGAGCCGCTCTCCAATCTCGATGCCGAGCTGCGCGTGCAGATGCGGGTGGAGATCGCCCGCCTCCATCAGGAAATCGGCGCGACCATGATCTATGTGACCCATGATCAGACCGAGGCGATGACGCTCGCCGACAAGATCGTGGTGCTGCGCGCCGGCCGGATCGAGCAGACCGGCGCCCCCCTGGATCTCTACCGCAACCCTGCCAACCGCTTTGTGGCCGGCTTCATCGGCTCACCGGCCATGAATTTTCTCGAGGCAAAAACCACCGGCTCGGGCGTCGCGGTGCCGGGCCTGCAGCGCGATCTCGGCCTCGATCTGCACCTGCCCCCCGCCGGCACGGCCACGCATCTTGGCCTGCGCCCCGAGCATCTGGAAATCGATCCTGCCGGCGAAACCTTCCAGGTCGACCTCACCGAAGCCCTGGGCGGCGTCTCCTATGCCTATCTCACCGCCCCGACCGGTGAGCGCATCATCGTCGAGGAGCGCGGCGATGAGCGCAGCCGGCCCGGCATGCGGGTCGGGCTCACCATCCCGGCCCATCGCGCCATGCTCTTTGAGGCCGAGAGCGGCGCGCGCATCACCTGACCCTGCCCCCTTCGGCACAGGCGCGCACCCTGTGCCTTCTTCTTGGTCCAAATACTCCCGCCGGAGGCGTCCCGCCGCAGCCACACGCCGTCCCTAGGGGCGCTGGGCGATCAGTGCCCACACCCGATGCGGCACCGACAGCGGATCAGTCGGAAAATCGCGCGCCAGCAAGGCGGCAAGATCATCGTCAAAGGCCGCCGTTGCGTCCGCATCCAGGCTTGCCCGCACCCCCGCACTCGCCCGGATCCGCCCGCGCCAGGCCGCATGGCTGTAGGGCACCGCGACATCGAAGGAAAACGTCTCCAGCGCCCCGAACCCGGCCACCGACACATCGGTGAGCCAGCCCGGATAGATGCCCATCCCGCCGGCCATGCGCCAGGCCGGATTGGCCGCCATGATCAGTGCCTCGGTCGCCTCCACCACATTGCCCAGCAGGGGCAGCCAGTCAAAATGCGCAATCACCAGCGTGCCGCCGGGGCGCAGCACCCGGGCCGTTTCGGCCGCAGCAACGGGCCGGTCGAACCAGTGCCAGCATTGCCCGGCGGTGACGAGATCGAAGCTGGCATCGGGAAACTCCAGCACCTCGGCCGCACCCTGCACCCAGTCAATGGCAAGCCCGTTGGCCCGCGCCAGCGCCTCGGCCTCGGCCATCAGATCGGGCGAGGGGTCGAGCCCGGTGACGCGCGCCCCCGCCGCCGCAAGCCCGCGGGCAACCGTGCCGGTGCCCGTGCCGATGTCGAGCGCCCGGTCGCCCGGCGCCGGCAGGCCGCGATCGGCCAGCGCCTGAAAGAACCGCGGGGGAAACCCGGCGCGATGGGTGCTGTAATCCTGCGCCGCGCGGCCAAAATCGATGGTCTCGCCAAAGGCCCGCGCGCCGTCGAGATCGGGCCCTGCCTCGCTGTCTTGCATCACATCCTCCCTCACGCCGACAATGGCACTGTGTGCTCCGGCAAAAAGCCAAGCACCAGCATATCGCCGGGCGCATGCGCAAGCCGGGCGGCTCCCGGAACGCTCACCCGGATCTCCTGCCCGGCATGCGCGAGACGCAGCGCCGCCGTCGCGCCGGAAAACACCCGCCCCGTCAGCCGCGCCTCAACCCGGTTCCAGCCCGCATGCGCTGGCGGGTCCAGCACAATATGCTCGGGCCGGACCGCGACCATCGGCACCGCCCCGCCGCTGTGGCGCAGCACAGTGCCATCGTCAAGCGTCAGCGCGCCCGCGCCGGGTGCACCGGTGAAGATGTTGGCCGCGCCCAGAAACTCGGCCGCAAACCGGGTGCCTGGCCGGGCATAAAGGGTCTCGGGCGGGCCTTCCTCGACCAGCCGGCCATCGCGCAGGATGCCGATGCGGTCCGACAGGGTCAGCGCCTCTTCCTGATCATGGGTGACAAAGACGGTGGTGATGCCGATCTCACGCTGGATGCGCCGCAATTCGACCTGCATCTCCTCGCGCAGGCTTTTGTCAAGGGCCGAGAGCGGCTCGTCGAGCAAAAGCACCTTGGGGTCGGTCACGATCGCACGGGCGAGCGCCACGCGCTGACGCTGGCCGCCCGAGAGCTGATGCGGGCGGCGCGGGCCGAACCCGTCGAGCCGCACCAGCGCAAGGGCCTCCGCAACCTTCTTGGCCCGCGCAGCAGCGCCAAGCCCCGCCACCCGCAGCCCAAAGCCGATATTCTCGGCCACGCTCATGTTTGGAAAGAGGGCGTAGTTCTGAAAGACCATGCCGATCTGGCGCTTTTCGACCGGCAGCCGCGCCACCGGCACCCCGCCGATTTCCAGCGCGCCCGCATCGGGAAACTCAAACCCCGCGATCAGGCGCAAGAGCGTGGTCTTGCCGCTGCCCGAGGGGCCGAGAAGGCCGAAAAACCCGCCCGCATCGAAGGAAAGCGACACAGCGTCGACCGCGGTGACCCCGCCGAACCGCTTGGTCACGCCGGCAAGCCGCACGCCCGCGCGGTCGGCCCCACCCATCAGCGCAGATCCCCAAACCGGGCCAGCCGCGCGACGATCAGCATCAGCGCCATCGACACGCCGATGACGATGGTCGAGATGGCGTTGATCTCGGGCGTGAAACCCTTGCGGATGGCCGAGTAGATCTCGACCGGCAGCGTCACCTCGCCCGGCTCGGCCAGGAAATACGAAATCACGAACTGATCGAAGCTGACCGCAAAGGCAAAAAGCGCCCCCGCGATCACCGCCGGCGCGATGAAGGGCAGCGTGATGTGGCGCGTGATCTGCCAGGCCGAGGCGCCCAAGCTGCGCGCGGCCTCCTCCAGCGTCGGGTCAAACCCCGCCAGCCGGGCCGAGACCACGATCACCACATAGGGAATGGCAAGTGCGACATGGCCCAGGATCACCGCAGGGCTGCCCCGCTCGATCCCGATGAAGAAGAAAAAGACCAGCATCGCCGTGCCGGTGATCAGCCAGGGAATGGCGATGGGCGGGAAAAGCAGCACCTGAAAGATGCGCTTGCCGCGAAAGGCAAAGCGGAAGAGACCCAGCGCCGCGGCCGTGCCCAGCGCGGTGGCCAGCAGCGTGGTGACGAGCGCGATCCAGACCGAGTTCCAGGCAGCGGCCAGCAGCGCGTCGTTCCGGGCAAGGGCTGTATACCACTGACCCGAGGGCTCGATGGGCAGCCGGTAAAAGGGCGAGGCGTTGAAGGACATCGCCGCCATCACCCCGATGGGCAGGTACAAAAAGAGCAGGGTCAGCAGCAGCCATCCCCGCCCCAGGGCGTTCAGCACGCTCATTGCGCGCGCCGCAGAACCGGCGCGGCCAGCGCCAGGATCACCAGCACAACCGCAAGCAGCACAAAGGAGAGCGCCGCCCCCAGGGGCCAGTTGAAGACCGCGGTGAACTGGTCCTCGATCACCGTGCCAAAAACCGTGCCGGCGCGCCCGCCCAGGATCCGCGGCTCCATAAAGCTGCCGACCACGGGAACGAAGATCAGCACCGCCCCCGCGGCAATGCCCGGCAGGGCCAGCGGTAGCACGATGCGCCAGGCGATCATCCGGCGCGGGGCACCGAGCGACCGCGCCGCCTCGATCAGCCGATCGTCGATGGCCTGCATGGCCAGATAGGTCGTGAGGATCACGTAAGGCAGGTAAGAATGCACCAGCCCGATCACGATGGCCGGGGTGGAAAAGAGAAGGCTCACCCGAACCTCCCACGGCCAGATCGCGTTCACCGCCCAGTCGAGCACCCCATTGCCGCGCAACAGGATCGCCCAGGAAAAGACCCGCACCAGGCCGTTCGACCAGAAGGGCAGGATGACGAGCAGGAACAGCGCCTCGCGCCAGCGCCCCTTGATGGTCTTGGCCAGCACCCAGGCGCAGGGCACCCCGATCAGAACGCAGATCGCAGTGACCAGCGCCCCGATCCAAAGCGAGCGCCAAAGCAGATCGAGATAGAACGGCCGGGCAAAGAATTCGGCATAGTTTTGCAAGGTCAGCGTCGCCTCGCGCCCGGCAATCGGCGTGTCGGTCAGCAGGCTGAAGAACAGCATGGCCGACAGCGGCAGGAACACCGCCGCCGTCAGCCACAGATAGGCCGGCGCGATATAGGGAAGCGGCCCGCGCATGCGCCCTCGGCCGGCTGCCCGCGCTCGGATCACGTCGCCTCTTGCCGCACCGCTTACTGCGCCTCGGCCTTCAGCTCCTGCCACATTGCCAGATAGGCCTGCATCTTCTCCTCCGGCACCGGCAGCATGATCTCCACCCGCGCGATGTTGTCCGGATCGCCCAGCACGACGCGGTTGAAGGCGTCTTCAGGCAGGGCGGCGGCCGCCTTGATGTTGGCCGAGGCCGGGGCGCCGACATCGGTGTCCCATTTCACGTAGAATTCAGGGTCGATCATCCAGTTGATGAAGGCCTTGGCGGCATCGACATTCTGGCTGCCGGCCGGGATCGACAGACCGTCGAGCCAGCCGATCGCGCCCTCCTTGGGCACAACGAACTCCACCGGCAGGCCGAACTGGGTTTTCGAGCGGCTGGCCGAGCCCGACCAATAGGTCGCCACATCGAACTCGCCCGAGGCGATGAACTGGTTCCAATCGTTTTCGGAGGACCAGAAGGTGCGGATCTGCGGGATCAGTGCGGCGAGCTTTTCGCGCACCGCGTCGAGATCCTGGATGTCGTTGATGCTCTGCCCGGTGGCCAGGGCCGCAAACTGCACCGCCTCCAGCGCATCGTCGCGCCAGCCGATCTTGCCCTTCATCTCTGCCGACCAGAAGACCTCCAGGCTGTCCGGCGGGTCAATCGCGTCGGAGTTATAGGCAAATCCGGTCAGGCCCCAGACCCAGGCCACGCCATGCACCACGCCCTCGGGCGCCAGTTCCGGATTGCCGGCCAGATTGGGCGCAAGATCAACCACATTGGCCATGCCCGCGGTGTCAATGGGCTGGATCAGCCCTTCGCCAGCGGCCTGCTGGGTGTAGGCCGCGTTGATCAGCACCACGTCATACGCGCCGGGATTGGTGCGCAGCTTGGTCAGCATTTCCTGTTCGGAGTTGAAATAGTCATGCACCACGCTGTGGCCGGTGGCCGCCTCAAACGCCTCGACCGCCCAGGCCTCATCGGTGCCATAGCCCTTCCAGTTCAGAACCCGGATCTCAGCTGCCTGGACCGCGCCGGCAAGCCCGGCGGCCAGTGCCAAGGCCAGTGCCATAGCCAGCCCTGCGCTCACAGCGGCGGTCTGTCTGAGTGCTTTCATTGTCCTGTCTCCCTGATGGTTCAAGCCGTCGATATGGCGGGGGAAGTGGTTGGGAATGTCTCGGGCGGGTCGCCGGGCGGGTCTTCGGTCGAACTGGCGCCCGAACTGGCGTCTGAGCTGGCGTCTGAGCTGGCGGGCGAATTGGCGTCCGAACTGGCAGGCGAACTGGCGGCGTGTTGCCCCAACAGCGCTTGGATCTCGGCACGCTTCGGCGCGCTGGCCGGCCCGTCGCGCGTGGTCGACAGTGCCGCGGCGGCATTGGCAAAGCGCGCGGCCGTCTCGGCCCCCGCCCCCGCGTCGCACGCGGCGATGAAGGCCCCGATATGCGTGTCGCCCGCGCCATTGGTGTCGATCGCCTGCACGGCCGGCGCGGGAACATGCCGGGGCTGATCTCCCCGCAAGACCAGCCAGCAGCCCTGCGCGCCAACCCGCAGAACCGCACCCGTCGCCCGCGGCGCGATGGCCAGAAGTGCCGCGCTGAGGGCTGCGTGATCATCCGTGGCGCGGCCGGTCAGCACCCCTGCCTCGGCCAGATTGGCGCTGATCCAATCGGCCCGGGCCAGGATCGGCGCCAGAATTGCGGGCGGGATCTCGGCCACCAAGGGCGCGGGGTCAAAGACAAGGCGGGTGGCTGTGGAGAGCCCGGCAACATGCGTCGCCAGCACCGCGCGGTCCGGCCCGCCCAGCGCATAGCCCGACAGAAGCGTCCAGCGCGCGGTTGGCAGCGCGGCAAGCGTGTCGGCGGTGGCAAGGTTCTCCGCCCCGGCGCAGGAGACAAAGCTCCGCTCGCCAGACGGTTCGACAAAGACCACACAGCTGCCCTGATCGAGCGCGGCGCGGTCTTGGCGCAGGGCGGGAATGCCGGCATCGCGCAGCCCGGTCTCGACCAGCGCGGCCAGCGCGCCCCGCCCGATCCCGCCGCCATAGGCGACCGAGAGCCCGGCGCGCGCTGCGGCGACCATGGCGTTGAAACCACCGCCCGGGCAGGCGCTGAAACGGCGCGCGGCCGTCTCGCCGCCCGAACGCGGCAGCCGATCGACCCGGTAGATCAGATCGACCACAGCCCCGGAAAGCTGCATCAGCCCGATCATGCCCAGGCCCGTTCGGTTGCGCGGCGGAGGGTCAGGAGACCGTCGACCAGCGGGTCGAGATCGAGCTGGTTTATGCGCGTGATCTCCGCCACGGCCTCTCCGGGCAGGGCCGAGGCGCCGCTGCACGCCCCGCAAAGCGCGCCGGCGATGGCGCCGATTGTGTCGGTGTCGCCGCCAAGCTCCGCGGCCCGGCAGGCGGCCTGCCAGGCATCGCCTTGCGCGGCTTCGGCCAGCCCGAAGGCGCAAGGCACCGACTGGGCGGCCTGAACGCCGGTTCCGCAAAGCGCCGCGGGGTCGGCCGCGCTGCAGGCCGCCGCGATCCGTGTCGCCACATCGCCCCCATCGCACCAGCGCCCCGCCAGCGCGCCGAGCCGGGCGGCCGTGCAGGCAGCGGCACGGGCCGTCGCCCAATCGGCCCCGGCAATGCCCGCGCTGATCGCCGCTGCAACCGCCGAGGCCGCGGCGATGGCGGGCGCTGTGGCATGGGTCAGCCGGGCGGTCTGTGCAACGCGGGCCACCAGCGCTGCCGGCGGATCGGGCGGCGTTGCGATCCCCACCGGCGCGATGCGCATGGCCGCGCCATTGGTGGTGCCGTGCCGGCCTGCCGCAGACGGATCGGCGCCGGCCAACAGCGCATCGATCGCCCGCTTCGTCGACGGCCCCAGAAGATCGCGCAGCCCCCGGGCCCGCACCCCCTCCTCCCAGGCCAGCAGATCTGCCGCCCAGGCCCGGTCGTCCCATCCCGACAACCGTCCATCGGCAGGCCCGGCCTCGGTCGCATAGGACAGGAGGCGCCGGGCGAGCAGCAGGGCCTGCTCCGTGTCATCGGTGACAGCGCCGGCCGGAAGCCCATGGCTGACAGGGTGTTCGGCAAATGGCGCGAGAAAGCTCCTGATCGGCCCATAGCGGGCGCGGATTTCAACCGGTGACAGGGTCTGGGTCGGCATGCCCAGCGCATCGCCGATCGCAAGGCCCAGCAGAGCCCCCATCGCGCGGTCGCGGATATCGTCATCTGTCGGATTGCGGATCGGACCCATCATCCCCGCCTCTTGCGCCCCTTAACCCTGCGCGGCGCGCTGCGGCCGGTCAAGCGCGCGTCGCCACGTGCCGGGTTTTGCAGCCGGGCGCGAGGGGCGAGCCAAATTGCCCGATCCGCACGGGGCGCACGGGGCGCACGGGGCGCACGGGGCAAACGGGGCATAGGACGGGGCGGTCAGCGCAGCCCATCCACGCCGACGACGTCCTCGGCCGCAAGCCCGCCCATGCGGTGATGGATGCGGGGGCCACGGCTCATGGCCAGTGCAAAGAGCAGCTCGCCCGCCCGCGGCGCGTCCGGCAGCCCCACCTCCATCGCATCAAAATGCGAGCGGACATAGGCGGCGTTGATATGGCCCAGCGGCACGTCGATGCGGGTTCCGGGCCCGCCAACCTTCATGGCCGAGGGCACGATCGCCTTGGCCTCGCCCAGCCGCGCGCGCATCGCATACCCGCCGGGCACGTGCCAGAGCGCGGTGTGCTCAAGCTCGCCGCCCTCGCCGGCAAGCGCCGCCTTGCCATAGCCGTCGATCCCCTCCAGCCCGCCCATGGCCGCGATCAGCCGGTCGGTCATCGCGATCCCGAGCGGTTTGAGATCCTCCATCGCCGGCGCCAGATCGGGCTCGAACATCCCTGCAAACGGGTTGGCGACGACCGCCAGAACCGCCGCGCGCAGCCGCGGTGCGGGCGGCGGCGGGCCGCCCTCATGGTGGATTTCCTCGACGATCAGCGCGGTTTTGCGCAGTTCGAACTTGGACATTTCACTCATTTCCGGTTGTTGGAAGACCAATATTGCGCGCGGATTCAGACAAATGCAGCGAAGCGGCCGCAATCAGCCCTTGCGCGCGCATAGCCTCTGCGACCGCCGCACCGCGATCGAGTGCGGCATCCGTCTCGGCATCCGACAGCGGGCCCACGGCCACCGTCACCTTCTGTGCGCCCAGATCGCTTTCCGGGCGCAGACTGTCGGCCGGGGCGCGGTCAATGGCCGGATGGCCCGGCAGATCCACCGCATTCGCAATCAGCGTTGCGGCGACATCGGCGGCCGCGGCGGAGCCTGCCAGCACGGTGACCGCATCGGCAATGCCCAGCGACAGGGAGCGCCCGCGCCAGCCCGAGGTCGCCATGCCGCTCACCCCATCCCGCGCGGCAATGGTGATGCGCCCTGCATCGCCGTCATTCCAAAGCGCCGCGTCGAGCGTTGCAGCGCCGCTCAGATGCAGCGCGGCATCGCCGCCATTGTTCACATAGGCTTTGGGAAAGGCGACGACCGAGGTCATGGCGGCCATCACCTCATCGGCCACCGCGCCGGCCACGGCGGCCATCGGCGTGACGAAAATCGCACCATGCGGCAGGGCGGCCGCCTGCATGCGTTGCGCGACAGGATCGGAAAAGACGCGGCTGGCATCGACAGGCAGACGCAGCGTTGCCAGATCGCGCACCAGCCCGTCGAGCAGCGTCTCGAAGCGCTCGAGCGCCGCGCCATAGGCCTCGGCCCGCACCGCTTCGGCGCCAAAGACCTGCACGATAAGATCGGTCGGCCCGTGCTGCAGGTGCAGCCGCCGCCCATCGGGCAAGAGGGCGGCCACCGGTCCCATCAGCGGCGCCGGTGCACGGTCGATGCTGGCAGCCTGGCGCGCAGGGCGTCGCTGCGCCCGTCCTGTGACCCCTCAGGCGCTTGCGAACCGGCCCGCGCTTGCGATCCGGCCGGGGCGGGGCCGAAGGGCGGCGGGATGCCACGGGAGTTCGCGCCATACTCGCCGCCGCGGGCCAGCACATCCTCCAGATCGCGGATCGCCTCGACATGCCCGCCCAGCCGCGCAAACGCGTCCCGCGGCAGGGTAAACTCCAGGGGTGCGACCAGCGCCGGGGTCGGGACCGAGCCGAAACTGCGCTCCGGCAGCGCCGTGACATCGACCATCAGCGTTATGCCGCCGCCCGGCCAGACATAGACCGGCGCCCCGCCGCAGGTGAGCCGCGCGATGCCCGCCTGCACCGCCTGGGTCAGCCGCACCGGGTTCTGGGTGACGCCGGAGCGCAGGCTGCCCCCGGCCCCGCCGGTGAAGAGAACGGTGCAGCGCGAGGGCTCGCAATTCTCATCGATCAGCTGCACCGAGGGCATGAGCGCCTCGGGCAGCGGTGCCGGCCGGGGCGTGAGCGTGTCGTCGAGGATGAAATACCCGTGCTGCTCGCCGGTGGTCGAGACCATCAGAAGCGTGAGGCCCGGCCGGGCGCCTTTGGCCGCGTTCCAGGGGCCCAGAATGCTCAACGGGTCGGTCAGATCGGTGCCGCCCCAGCCAAGACCGGGCTCTGCGACCTGAAAATAGCGCCCAGGTGTGGAGCGTCGGCCCTTGATCCGGATGCCGGTGGCCGGCCAGTCGATCACCTTTCCCGCCTGATGTTCCGACACCACCCCGGTGATGTGGTCGTCGACCACCACAACCTCATCGACCAGGCCCTGCCATTGCGCGGCAAACATGCCGATCGCGGCCGATCCACAGCCGACCCGCATGCGCGTCTCGCGGCGGCCATCGACAATCGGCGGGGCGCCGGCTTCAACCACCACCCTTGAGCCGCCATCGATCGCAAGCTCCACAGGCGCGCCATTGCACAGGTTCAGGAGCGTTGCGCAGGTGGTCCTGCCCTCGGATTTGGTGCCGCCGGTGAGGTGCCGCACACCGCCCAGCGAGAGCATCTGGCTGCCATATTCGGCCGTTGAGACATGGCCAACCGGCTCACCCTCGGCGCGAATCACCGCCTGTTCCGGGCCGAGATGGCGGTCGGTGTCGATCTTCACCTTGGCGCCGCAATAGGAAAAGATCGCCTCGGTCACCACGGTGACGAGATCGGCGCCATCGACCTCGCGGCTGACGATGAACGGCGCGGGCTTGTAGTCGGGATAGGTCGTGCCCGCGCCGATTGCGGTCAGAACCGCGCGGTCGGGGGGCGGGCTTTCGGAAGCGGCAGCCTGCTGTCCCTCCCAATCCGCCAGCGCAAAGGGGCGAAGCTCGTCGCCCGCCTTGATCCGCGCATCGAGGATGGTCAACGGGTCGACCCGCACGATGCGCCCATCCTCATTGGCATAGCGGTCGCAGGCCCCGGCCGTGCCCGGGGCGATGTAGCACATCACCGGGCAGGCATCGCAGCGGATCTTCTCGGCGCGCCGGCTGCGCTCCGATCCGGCTTGATCCCGGTCGGACAGCTTGGGGGACGCATCGGGTCGGGCGCCGGCATTCATCGGGGCACCTTGCCGCGCCGCTCAGCATCCTGCAATGCAGCCATCACCCGGTGCGGCAGGGCCGGCACGCGGTCGATCTCGGCCCCCGTCGCGTGGCGGATGGCGTTCAGGATCGCCGGGGCGGTCGGGATCAGCACATGCTCGCCCAGGCCCTTGGCGCCGAACGGGCCTTCGGGATCAGGCACTTCGATCAGGATCGAGCGGATCTGCGGCATGTCGCCAAAGGTGGGGATGAGATAGTCATGCAGGTTCTCGGTGCGGCCCGGCACATACTCCTCCATCAGCGCCAGGCCCAGACCCTGCGCGATGCCGCCTTCGATCTGGCCTTCGGCAAGCTGCGGGTTGATCACCCGGCCCAGATCATGCGCCGCGGTGATCCGCGTGACCTTGACCGTGCCAAGACCGGTGTCCACGGCAAGCTCGGCCATCTGCGCGCCATAGCCATAGACCGCGTAGGGCACGCCCTGCCCGTTTTCGTCAAGCGGTGTGGTCGGCGGATCATAGGTCGCCTCGGCCGAGATGGCATAGCCGCGCAGATCGGGCGGCCCGTCCAGCGCGACCGGCCGCACGCCCTGGGCGTCGCGCACCGTCAGCCGCCCCGCGGTCAGATCCAGAACGCCATCCTCGCCGGCATTGGCCCGGCGCAGGATCTCGGCCCGCAGCGCGGCCCCGGCCTCGGCCGCGGCCCTGCCGGTCACAAAGGTCTGGCGCGAGGCGGAGGTCTTGCCGCAATCGGGCGTCAGCGCGGTGTCCGGCCCGATCAGCGAGAAGGCCGTGACCGGCAGGCCCAGCGCATCGGCGCAGATCTGGGTGATGACGGTGTTTGCCCCCTGCCCGATATCGGTGGCGCCCTGGTGGAGCGTCAGCACCCCCTCGCCGGTCAGGCCAAGCCGGATGGTCGAGGGGTTGGGCAGCGAGGTGTTGCCGCAGCCATACCAGCAGCAGGCAATGCCAACGCCATGTCGCCGGACGCCGGGCCGGGCATTGGCCGCGGCCGCATCGGCCAGGGCACGTTGCCAATGGGGCTTGAGCGCGTCGAGACAGGCGCCGATCCCCACCCCGAAAAGCCGCTGGCCGGTGGCCGTGCTGTCGCCATCGGAGAGCGCGTTTGCGCGGCGAAAGGCCAGCCGGTCCATCCCGCAGGCCTCGGCGAGCTTGTCAAAGAGCGTCTCCTGGAGAAGCGCTGCCTGCGGCACGCCAAAGCCGCGAAACGCCCCGGCGACGGGGTTTGTGGTGTGCACGGCCCGCGCCTCGGCCCGGTAGGCGCCGATCCGGTAGGGGCCCGAGGCATGCACCGGCACCCGATTGGCCACGGTCGGCCCCCAGCTTGCATAGGCGCCGGTGTCGAACACCCCGTCAAAGACCATGCCCACCAGCCGGCCCTGCGCGTCGGCGCCGATGCGGGCGGTCATCTGGCCAGGGTGGCGCTTGGTGGTCGATTGCATCGATTCGCGGCGGGTATAGACCATCCGGCAGGGCCGGCCCGTGCGCAGGGCCGCCAGGCCGATCAGCGGCTGCAGCGAGACATCGAGCTTGGCCCCGAACCCGCCGCCCGCCGCCGCGGGCAGGATGCGCACCCGCTCGGCCGGCAGCCCCAGGATCGCGGCGGTGTCGTCGCGGTCCATGATCGGCGCCTGGGTGCAGGCACGGATCACCAGCGTCTCGCCCTCCAGCCAGGCCGCCCCCGCTTCAGGCTCGATATAGGCATGCTCGACAAAGGCGGTCTGCATGCTGCCATCCACCACATGCGCAGCCCCGGTCAGCGCCGAGCGCGCATCGCCGGTGCGCACCCGGCCGGTCACCAGCAGGTTGTCGGGGCGGGTGGCGTGCAGGGCCGGCGCTTCGGCCGCGTGCTGCGGATCATGCACCGGCGGGCGCGGATGCCATCGCACCGGGAAATCGGCAAGCTCGGCATGGTTGAGCGCGCAGGGCTCACCGACCACAAGCGCCACTGCCTCGCCGCGAAACCGCGCCACGCTCTGGGCAAGGGCGGGCTGATCGGCAAAGGGCGGGATCACCCCAAACCGGTTGAGACCCGGGATGTCGGCCGCGGTCAGAACCAGCCGGACGCCCGATTTGGCCTGGGCCCAGGCGGCGAGATCGCCAAAGGCAAAGGCCGCATGCGGGTGGGGCGAGCGGATGGCGCGCACCAGCAGCGCATCCACCGGCAAAATGTCGGCCCCGAAGGCCTCCGTTGCATCGACCTTGGGACGCCCGTCGAGCCGCGGCACGGCCGCGCCGACCGACGCGCCTGACTCCGGCGGCTCGGGCTCCGGCGCCTCTTCCAGCCAATCGCACACCGCATCGACGATTTTTGCATAGCCGGTGCAGCGGCAGAGCACGCCGGACAGAGCCTCCTCGACCTCCGCACGGTCGGGCCGGACCGTGCGTTCGAGAAGTGCCGCCGCGGCCATCAGCATGCCGGGCGTGCAGATCCCGCATTGCGCCGCACCGTTCCGCAGGAACGAAGATTGCAGCCGCGCTGTGCCTGCGGTGCAGAGCGCCTCGACCGTTGTCACATTGCGGCCGATCACCTGACCGAGCGGCGTCAGACAGGCGCAGGCCGCTTCCCCGTCGATAAGGACCGTGCAGGCGCCGCAATCTCCGGCATCGCAGCCGATCTTGGTGCCGGTCAGCCCCAATGCCTCGCGCAAGACATCCGACAGCCGCAGCACGGGCGACATGCCGGCGGTCTCCACGCTGCGTCCATTGACCGTGACGGTCGGCGCCGGCGCATCGAGGCTCATGCCGCGGTGACCCTGGGTTGGGTACCGGGCGCTGCCTGGCAGAGCTTGGCCACCGCGCGGCGCAACAGCTCGGCCGCAGCCTGGGTCCGATACTCGGCCGTGCCGCGCACATCGTCGATCGGCGACAGCGCCGCGGCCACCGCATCGGAGCGAATGCGCCCCGCCGCCTCGGCCGGTGCGGCACCGATCAGCGCCGCCTCAACACGCGGCAAGCGCTGGGCAACCGCGCTGCACGCACCAACCGCCAGCGCCGCGGATCGCACGCGGGCGTCCTCCAGCTCCAGCCTGGCCGCGACCATGGCAATTGAGATGACAAGGTAGCGCCGCGCGCCGAGCTTGGTGAAAACCGACTGGCCGGCAAGCGCCCGGTTCGGCAGATGCACCGCGCTCAAAATCTCGTCGGGTGCAAGGGCGGTCCGCCGCGCGCCGGTCAGAAACCCGCCAAGCGGAAACCGGCGTGTGCCACGGGTCGAGCAGAGCTCGACCTCCGCCTCCAGCACCAAGAGCGGCGGCACGCCATCGGCCGCCGGCGAGGCGGTGCAGAGATTGCCGCCAAGCGTGCCGGCATTCTGGATCTGGACCGCGCCGACCTCCCGCGCCGCCTGCTGCAACGCGGAGCAGGAGGGCGGCAGATCGCCCGCGCCAAGCGTCGACCAGCTGGTCGCGGCCCCGATCCGCAGCCCGTCTGCTGTTTGGGTGACGCCGCGCATTCCCTCGACCGCGCTGATGTCGAGCACCGGCCCCGACAGCGCCGGTCGTTCGGTTGCGGGATAAAGATCGGTGCCGCCGCACAGCACTGTGATGCCGGGGGTGCTGGCCCGCAGCTCAAGCGCGTCGTTCAGTGTCGTCGGGCGGGCATAGCGCATCTCACACCGGCTCCATGATCCTCTCGATCTCTTCACCGCAGATCGTTTGCACACAAACAAATGTGCGCCCTTGGGCCGGGCGGTGTCAACAGCGCCGGCGCGATTGACGCTTGCATCGCTCTGACCGACAGGCGAGGTTCGGCGGGCGGGGCCACTGCCGACTGCCCACGGGCGCGGCAGGAACATGCACCGCAAGTGCGGGGCGCGATATGGTCACGGCGGCAAAACTGGGACAGACGGCGGCGCTCTACCGGCTGGATGCGCAGATCGGCTTTATCCTGCGGCGGGCGACCCAGCGGCATCTGGCGATTTTTGCCGACCGCATTCCCGAACTGACGCCGCAGCAGCTTGCCGTGCTGGCGCGGCTGCATGAGCTTGGCGCGCTGTCCCAAAACCAGCTGGGCCGCGAGACGGCGATGGACGGCGCCACGGTCAAGGGGGTCGTCGACCGGCTGCTGGCCCGCGCGCTTGTGGTGGCCGAGCCCGACCTGCGCGACCGGCGGCGCCTTGTGGTTCGGCTCAGCCGCGAGGGGCGCGCGCTTTTTGACGCGCTTGCCGAGGTTGGGATCGCGGTCAGCGCCGAAACGCTCGCCCCGCTTGACGAAGACGAACGCCGGACCCTTTTGCGCCTTCTCGAAAAAATCGCCTAACCGCGAGGACGCCGCACATGCTTTCCGATGCCGCTTTGATCATGATCGACATCCAGCGTGACTTTTGCCCCGGCGGCGCACTTGCCGTGGCCGGCGGCGACGAGATCGTGCCCGGCGTGAATGCGTTGCAGGCTGCGCATGCGGTGCGGGTGCTGACCCAGGACTGGCACCCGGGCGATCATCTCTCCTTT
This sequence comes from Pseudomonadota bacterium, assembly GCA_038521775.1. Lineage (GTDB taxonomy): Bacteria > Pseudomonadota > Alphaproteobacteria > Rhodobacterales > Rhodobacteraceae > J013. The sequence goes on from JBCBKN010000002.1 coordinate 33,955, forward strand.
GCCGATCAGCATCCGGGCGCCGCGCCCTACACGCTGACCGACATGCCCTATGGCCCGCAGGTTCTCTGGCCCAGCCATTGCGTGCAGGGCTCGGACGGGGCGGCGTTCCACCCGGATCTGCGCTGCGACGCCGACCTGATCATCCGCAAGGGGTTTCGCCGCGAGATCGACAGCTATTCGGCCTTTTTTGAGAATGACAAGACGACACCCACCGGGCTTGCCGGCTATCTGCGGGAGCGCGGGGTGAGCGCGCTGGTGCTGGTGGGCCTTGCCACCGATTTCTGCGTGCGCTGGTCGGCGGTCGATGCCCGAAAGCTTGGCTTTGCGGTGACCGTGCGCATGGATCTGGCCCGCGCCATCGATCTGGACGGCTCGCTGGAGGACGCCATGCGCGAGATGCGCGAGGCCGGGGTGACCCTGGCATGACCGATGGGCTCGCAAAGGGCACGGCCGGCACGCCTGGCCCAGCCAGACCGTTTCTGATCGTGGCCGACCTTGCCCGGTCGCTGCCACTAGAGGAGTGCGCGGACCGGCGTGCGGGGGGGGCAGTGTCCGGTCCGGACGGGCATGTGCTCTTTTACGGCCGGCCGCGCGGGGCGGGCGGTGCTGCAGGCTGGGGCGCGTCATGATCGACATTGCCAAGCGCGTCCATGACGCGCCCCAGCCTGCAGCACCGCCCGCCCCGCGCGGCCGGCCGTAAAAGAGCACATGCCCGTCCGGACCGGACACTGCCCCCCCCGCACGCCGGTCCGCGCACTCCTCTAGTGGCAGCG
>JBCBKN010000003.1:0-34470 GCA_038521775.1 Pseudomonadota bacterium
CCTTTGTGTCCCCGCTTCGGTACTGCCGAAATCGGAGTGTTCGAACCCCTAATTTCGCTTTTCCTTTCAGGGTGTTAAGCGAGATTCAGATGGGAAAATGTGAAATGGCGCACCCGAGAGGATTCGAACCTCAGGCCTCTGCCTTCGGAGGGCAGCGCTCTATCCAGCTGAGCTACGGGTGCCGCGACAGCTGCTATACGTGAGCAGGCGGGCTTATTCAATGCCCGGATCTTTAAGCCCTGCCCGGCGCTTCGGGGTGCGTCGGGGAGCGTCGGGGCGGGACGCGTCGGGGCGGGACGCGTCGGGGCGCGTCGGGGTGCTTCGGGGCGCTTCGGAACGCAGTGGGTCGGCCATTTGACCACAGCCGCGACGTCAAAGCCTCCCCGCGACAACCCCTGCGCCACGGCCCCTGCGCCACGGCCCCTGCGGCGTGGCCCCTGCGCCACAGCCCCTGCGCCACGGCCCCAGCGCCGCAGCCCCTTTGCCACGGCCGCGAAGGTCTCGTTTCCCGGGGTTGATTTTCAACCGGTTTCGGCAAGGTTGCGGAGTTGTTCAACCCGCCTGCACTGGAGCGTCGTGTGGCCGAGGACCTGACGATAATGGCGATTGTGCAGCGCGGGCGGCTGGAGGCGGAGGCCGTTCTGATGCTCGCCACCCTTCGCGCGGTTGAGCCTGTGCGCGCCTATCGCCTGGCCCTCTGTGTTCCGCAGGAAAGCCCTGTCTGGTCGGACAAACGCGGCATCTCGGCACAGGGGCGCCGGTTTTTGGAGGCTGCCGGCGCCGAGATCCTGCCCTTTGCGCCCCAGCATTTCGGCAAGACCTATCCGCATGGCAACAAGATCGAAGCCCTGGCGGCTCTGCCCGAGGGTCGGCCGTTCTTGTTTCTCGACACGGACACGCTGCCGCTCGCACCACTTGGCGCATTGACGCTCGATTTTGCCCACCCCGCGGCCTCGCTGCGCCGCGAGGACAGCTGGCCGGTGCCGCGTCCCGGCGGTCCCAGCCGGGCGGAGATCTGGCGCGCGCTTTACGATCAGTTCGGGCTGGATCTGGACCAGGCGATCGATCCGCACCGGGATGAGGAGGATTGGGAGCGCTATCCCTATTACAATGCGGGCTGGTTCTATGGGCCCTGTCCGCGGCGGTTCGGGGCGCTGTTCCTCCGCATTGCGCGGGGCATTCGCGACGCGCCGCCCGAGGCGCTGGCGGGGCAGAGCCTGACCCCCTGGCTCGACCAGATCGCCCTGCCGCTGGTCATCCATGCGCTGGGCGGCGGGCCCTGGGCGGTGCCGCGGCATGATCTCGACGGGCGGGCGACGCTGCATTACCGGCTTTTGGCGCTGCTCTATGCAACGGCGCCCGAAGAGACGGTTGCGTTCTTGGAGCGCGTTGCCGCAGAGCCCGATGTGCGGCCGCTCCTGTCGCGCCATCCGCCCTTTCGGCGCTATCTTTATGAAGACTGGGGTGCGCGGTGTCGGGCGCTCTTTGACCGGGGCGCCCTGCCGCCTGTCGAGCGCGACATCCGCCGCCGTATCCGCGACGCGGGGCTCTGGTGCCGGTGAGCGCAGCGCCCCAGAGCACAGCACGCGTGCCGCATCACACGCGATGTCAGCGCCGCCCGAAGAGCTTTTCGATATCCTCAAGCGCCAGGGCGATCCAGGTCGGCCGGCCGTGATTGCATTGGCCCGAGAACGGCGTCGCCTCGATCTCGCGCAACAACGCGTTCATCTCCTCCATGCCCATCCGGCGCCCGGCGCGCACCGATCCATGGCAGGAGATGCGTGACAGCACCGCATCGATGCGGGCCTCCAGCGGGTCGCTGGCCCCGGCCTCCAGCGCATCGACGATGTCGGTGATCAACCGGGTGCACTCGCAGGGGCCAAGAAGCGCCGGCGTCGCGCGGACACATACCGCATCGCCGCCGAAAGGCTCGATCTCCAGCCCAAGCCCGGCCAGCGCCTCGGCCGCATCCAAGAGGCGCGACCGGGCATCGCTGGGCAGCGACACGATCTCGGGAACCAGCAGGGCCTGGGACGGCACCGGGCCCGATTTCGCCCGCGCCTTGAGCCGCTCATAAACCAGCCGCTCATGCGCGGCATGCTGGTCGACCAGGGCAAGGCCCTCGGCCGTCTGGGTGAGGATATAGGTGTCGTGAAGCTGGGCCCGGGCAAGACCCAGGGGCGGCAGCGCGCCGGGCTCGGCATCCTCGCCCGATCCCAATCCCGACCCCGATCCTGAGGCCAGGAGCGGATCCGGCTCGGCCACGGGCGCTGAATGCCCGATCTCGGCGAAGCCCTGCGGCTGCGGCGCCTGAAACCGGTACGCCCGGTCACGGGCCAGCGGGCCGGGGCGCGCTCCGGGACCTGCGCGGACCGCGCCACCCTCCGGATGAAACCGCCCCAATGCCGCGTTGCTGACCGAGGCCGCGCTGCGATGCCCGGCCCCGGCGAGCGCATGGGTCAGGGCCGAGACGATCAGCCCGCGCACCATGCCCGGCTCGCGAAACCGCAGCTCGGTCTTGGCGGGGTGCACATTGACATCGACCTCATGGGTGGGGATGTCGAGAAAAAGCACGGCTGCCGGATAGCGGTCGCGCGGCATCAGATCGGCATAGGCCGCGCGCAGCGCACCGCCGATCAGCTTGTCCTGCACGGGGCGGCCATTGACGAACAGAAACTGCTGGCCGGCCGACCCGCGGGTGTAGGTGGGCAGCGCGGCATGCCCGCTCAGCCGGCATCCCTCGCGGGTCGCATCGATCTCGATGGCGCTGTCCAGAAACACATCGCCCAGCACCGCGCGAATGCGCTCGCCACGGGCGCGGGGGTCTTCGGCGCTGCCAATGGCAAGGCCCGGTGCGGGATCGGCGCGAAAGATCACCCGATCGCCGGACCTGCCCGGTCCGCCCGCCGCTGCTCTGCTTGCCGGTCCGCCCGCCGCCGTTCCGCCCTCAGCACCGCCTGCTGCATCACCGCGCGCCTCGCGCAGGCAGAACCCGGTTTGCGGCGCGGCCAGGGCCAACCGTCGCATCGTGGCGGTGATCGCCTGCAGCTCGGCCCGCGCACTGCGCAGAAATTTCAGCCGCGCGGGCGTTGCGTAGAAGAGATCGCGCAGCTCGACCAGGGTGCCCTGGGCCAGCGCCGCGGGCCGCGGGCCGGCGATGCGGCCGGCGGTGACATCGAGCCGTGCGGCCTCCTCCCCCGGCACGCGCGAGGTGAGGCTGAGCCGGGCCACCGCGCCCATCGAGGGCAGCGCCTCGCCCCGAAACCCAAAGCTGCGAATGTCGAGCAGGTCAGTGCCGTCGATCTTGGAGGTCGCGTGGCGGGCGACCGCAAGCGCAAGCTGATCAGGCGCGATCCCGCAGCCATCATCGGCCACCCGGATCAGCGTGCGCCCGCCCCCTTCGACCGTCACATCGATGCGCCGCGCGCCCGCATCGAGCGCGTTCTCGACCAGCTCCTTGACCGCCGAGGCCGGGCGCTCGACCACCTCGCCCGCGGCAATCCGGTTTGAGGTCGCCTCATCCAGCTGCCGGATGGGCCGGGGCGCCTCGATCTTGTGGAACTGGGCTGTCATACCACCAAACCTAGCGCGTGCTGTGCGGGGAATCCACCCGGTTTCAGCCCTGCGCGGCCAGATCCAGGGTCAGCCGCAGGGGCGGTGCCGCCCCGCCCAGCCGGGCGCGGTAGACATGCAGCCCCTCCATCACCCGCATCACATAATTCCGAGTCTCGGAAAACGGGATGGTCTCGATCCAGTCGAGCATCGCTTCGGTGTCGCGGCGCGGATCGCCATAGCGCTGCAGCCAGCGCTCCACACGATGGGGCCCGGCATTATAGGCCGCCGCGACCAGCGGCAGGCTGCCGAAGACCGCAAGCTGCTCGGTCAGATAGCCCTTGCCCAGCGTCGCATTATAGCCCCAGTCGGTGGTCAGCCGCTGCCGCGCATAGTCAAGCCCCAGATCCCGCGACACCTTGCGGGCCGTGGCCGGCATCAGCTGCATCAGGCCCCGCGCACCGGCCGGGCTGATCGCTGCGATGTTGAACTCGCTTTCGGTGCGGGCAACGGCCATCACCAGCTCGGGCGGCAGCGTGCCGTCAGGATGCGTGGCCAGCGGCGTGACCGGGTAATAGGCCTCCATCAGGATCACGCCTTTGCCCGCGGCGATCTTTGCCACCCGCACGGCGACATGATGATGGCCCAGATCGAGCGCGAGGCGCGCCATTGCGGCAAGCTCGCCCGGCGCCTCGGTGCCTCGTGCCAGGGTGACGAGCATCTGCCAGACCCGCCCGCGCTCGCCCGCATAATGAAAGAGCAGCACCGCCCGGCCCGATGCGCGCTGCATAAAGCGCGCCGCGCGCCAGTCCGGCATCGGGCTGCCGCCGGCAAGGATGGGATTGACCGCCAGCCCGGCGCGTTCGGCGGCAAGCTGGCCGTAATAGCTGGTCTGGTGCGCGGCGCCGAGGCGATAGGCCGAAAGGGCGGCGTCGCGATTGCCCAGCGCCTCCTGCGCCCGGCCCAGCCAATAGCCCGCGCGGCCACGGCTGATGGGCGTGTCGACATTGTCGCGAAACAGGGTGAAATGGCGCGCGGCGGCCGCGGCATCGCCCAGTTTGCGCAGGGCGAGCCAGCCTGCGAACCATTCGAGCTGCTCAAAATCGGTGCTGGCCGACATGCGATGGGTCGCAGCGATGCGATAGGCCAGACGCGGGGTGCCGTCGCGCATCGCACGGTGGGCAAGCTGCAGGCGCCGCTTGGCCCAGGCCTCGGGCCGGCCCAGACGCTCGGCCGAGACCGAACGCTCAAGAAGCAGCGCGATCGCGGTGTCCCAACGATCGCGCCGCACCCGCCATTCGAACCTGTCATGCGCAAGCCCCGGATCGTCGGCCAGCGCCGGTGGCACGGCTGCGATCAGCCCGTCCACCCCACGGCTGCCGCGCCGCAGCGCCAGCCTGGCGCGCGCGAGCGCCTGCTGGCCCGCGCTCAGATAGGGCAGCATGTTTGCGGCCTGGTCCAGCGCAGCACGCCACATCATCGCATCGAAGCGGGCAAAGGCACGGGCGCGCAGAAGCGCCGGCTCGGTGGCCGCAAATGCCGCCAGATCGCGCGCGCCAAAGGACAGCCGGGTCAGCGCATCCTCCAACACCGCCTCGGCCCGCGCCGTGTCGCCCTGGGCCCGCAAGGCCGAGGCCAGCCGGAGCGCGCCTTGCCCGGTCTGTGGACCAAGCGCGGCAAAGAAGGCGGTGACCTGGGCGGCCGGCAATGCCTGGGGCATGCGCGCCTCGGCACGCGCCCGGACCGCGGCGATGCGCGGCCATTCCGGGTGCTGCGCGACAAAGGCGGCATATTCGGACCAGCTGCCCTCGCCCCGCAGCAGCCGCAACCAGGTGACGATCACCCCGGCCGCCGGGTCCGAGGTGCGGGTGGCCAGCGCATCTGCCTGGGCCCAGTCGCGCCGCTCCGCGGCCTCCAACGCCGCCGCAAGCACCGCGCCATCTGCCGGGGTCTGGGCCGCGACCCTTGCCGCCGGCGCATCAAGTGCCAACAGCCCCACGGCCAATGCCAACGCCACCGCCCGCAGCGCAAACCCCGACATCCAGACGCCCTTGCACATGCGATTTACCTGCTCGTTCTGCGCGTTACGGTTGAGCGGCATGCTAGCACGCCCGGCCCGTCGCGTCTTCGGTGCTGCGCTCACGGCGCCGTGTTTGTCTGGCTTGCGGGCGCCCGCGTTCGCCGCTACGGTCCGCGCGCCGAAAATGCAGGCCAAAGGCGGGCTGCGCAACAGGGGGAGGGCGAGGATGATCCGGGGGTCGATGCCGGCGCTTGTAACGCCGTTTCGAGACGGGGCCGTGGATGTCGGCGCGCTCAAATCCCTTGTTGAATGGCAGATCGCCGAGGGCTCGCATGGGCTGGTTGCGGTCGGCACGACCGGCGAGTCGCCCACGCTCAGCCATGAGGAACATCGCGAGGTGATCCGCATTGTCGTTGAGACGGCGGCCGGGCGCGTGCCGGTGATTGCGGGCGCGGGGTCGAATGCGACGGCCGAGTCGGTGGGGCTGATGCGCTTTGCCGCCGAAATCGGCGCCGATGCGGCGCTGGTTGTGACGCCCTATTACAACAAGCCCACCCAGCGGGGCCTGATCGAGCATTACCGCACATTGCACGAATGCTGCACGCTGCCGATCATCATCTACAACATTCCCGGCCGGTCGGTGATCGACATGTCACCGGCCACGATGGGCGAGCTGGCCAAACTGCCCCGCATCATCGGGGTCAAGGATGCGACCGGCGATGTCGCCCGGGTCAGCCAGCAGCGCGCCAGTTGCGGGACCGAGTTCATCCAGCTTTCCGGCGAGGATGCCTCGGCAATGGGGTTCAACGCCCATGGCGGCATCGGCTGTATCTCGGTCACCGCCAATGTCGCGCCACGTCTCTGCGCGGCCTTCCAGGAGGCGACCCTGCAGGGCGATTATGTCAAGGCGCTTGAGTTTCAGGATCGGCTGATGCCGCTGCATGAGGCGGTGTTTGCCGAGCCGGGCGTGGTGGGCGCAAAGACCGGGCTCTCATTCCTTGAGCGCTGCGGCGAGGAGGTGCGCGCCCCGCTCACCCCCGCGCTGTCCGAAACCCGCGAGCGCATGCGGGCGGCCATGGTCCATGCCGGCCTTTTGAACTGACGCCAACAGCCGTCAGACGGCACCCGGCGTGCCGGTCGGGTTGCCGCGAAGTCAAACGAGCCGCGACCCCTCAGCCGGTGGTGGTCAGCCGATAGTGGCCGGCCGAAGGCGCCCAGCCGATGGTAGTCAGCCGACGGTCGTCAGCCGACGGTCGTCAGCCGACGGAGGCCTGTTTCTCCGCCTCGATCCGGCGCAGGCGTTCCATCTCGAATTCGCCCAAAAGCCGACGGTCGGATGGCAGGGTCACGTAGTTCACGCTGATCGCCGCCGCCTGCCCGGCGGCACGTCCCGCCTGCAAGGTGCAGACCGCAAACGACGCGCCATGCAGCATGCGCAGAACGTCCGGTCCCGCCAGCGCATCAAGAACCGTATGCTGGCCTTGCGTCACGATCAGCGGCGTGTCGCCGACAATCGAAACGCGGTCCTGGTGGATATGGCCCGACAGGATAGCCGCGACACCGCGACCGGCGATCATCTCGGCAAGCCGGTCGGTGTCGGCGACGCGCAGGGTCTCCCACTCGGCCGCCGGATCGCCGTCAAGCGAGAGCGGGTGATGCAGCATCAGAACCTTCGGCAAGCCGGCATGCGCGGCAAGCCGTTCGTCCAGCCAGGCAAACTGCGCCGCATCCAGCTCGCCGCCGATCGTGTGCGGCCGACTGCTGTCGAGCGTGATGACATGCACGCCCGCAACCACCGCATCGTGATCGTAATAGCCCTCGCGGTTCGGGGTTCCCAGATAGGCCTCGTAAAAGCCCGCGCGGCTGTCATGATTGCCCAGCGCCAGCAGGAGCGGCATCTCGAACCCGGAAAGCAGCTCGCGCAGCAGGCGATAGCTTGCGGCATCGCCGCTGTCGGTCAGATCGCCGGAGATGGCGATGAAGGCCGGTGCGGGATGCATGGCGCCGATCAGCTCGCGCACGGCCTGCATGGTGGCCACCGTGTCCGAATGCGTTGCAAGATCCGGCATGTTCGGATCGGCAATGTGAAGATCGGTGAGGTGGAGGAAGGTGACCGGCTCGGTCATGCAACGGCCCTTTCAGTGATGTCGCTTCGCGCGATGCGACGATATGAAGGCTTCGTCTCAGCACGGTGACGCGGTGGCGACGAATTCGCGACAGTCGGCCGATCCTGCATGGCAGTTTGGCGACCCTGAGTGGCAGTCTCGCGGCCCTAGGCCGCGACCAGCCGCCTGCGCAGCCCGTCGAGCGCCGCATCGCCGCCCAGCGCCGCGCGGGCAAATTCCGCCGCTGTGCCATGGGCCGCCGCAAGGGCCGAGAACGCGCTTTCCAGATAGGCGGGATCGACGCCGAAAAGCGCCGCGCGCGCGGCATCGGGCACCAGGGCGGCAAGGCCGGGATCGGGCGACCACAGACCGGCGGTGCGCATGTAATCGGCCCGAACGGCCTCCCACCCCGCCCCGCAGGCGCTGAGCAGAAGCGCCGCGGCAAAGCCCGTGCGGTCCTTGCCGGCAGTGCAATGAAACACAACCGGCCCCTCGGCCGCCGCGACCAGGCGCAACAGCTCGGCAAAGGCCCCGGCATGGGCGCGAACGAAATCGGCATAGGTCTCGACCATCAGCCCGGTTGCGACGGCCTCGGTCAACCCGCCCTTGAGGATCGCGCTGCGCAGGCGCGGCGCGGCGCCAGGCACCACCGGAACCGCCACCCGCCGCGCGGCAAGCGCTGCCGGCGGGGCGCCGCGGGCCTCATCAGGCGCCCGCAGATCGATGATTGCAACCGGGTCCAGCCGTTCCAGCGCTGCGATGTCGGCCGGGGTCAGCGGCGCCAGGGCCGGGGCACGAAACACCAGACCCGTGCGGATCGTCCCCTCTGCACAGGGGATGCCGCCAAGATCGCGAAAATTGGGCAGCCCGGGCAGCATCCGCGCGGCTCAGCCGATATGGGCTTTGAGGATGCCCGCCCCCATACTGTATTTCGGGTCGACCATATTGCCCAGCCGCACCCGCCCGGCCTGGGTGCAGAGGAAATAGGCCTCGCTCTCCTCATAGCCGTAATCGGCCACCAGCCAACGGATGAGATCGCGATAGGCCATGCGCGCCGCATCCTCCATCGGGCGGGCCGAGCCGACCGACATGATCATCGTCTCGGTCTCCAGCCGCACACCGGGAATGCTCCAGCCCTTGATGAGGTCGATCTGGACGGTTGCGGTCGCCGCCATTTCCACCGCCACCCCGCAGAGCTCGCCATCGCCCTGCCGGCCATGACAATCGCCCAGATAGACCAGCGCACCGTCATGAAGCACCGGGAAATAGACGACTGCCCCTGGTGCGACATCGGGCAGGTCCATATTGCCGCCCCAGTAATCGGGCTGCAGCGAGGAGACCGCCTCCATAAAGGGGCTCACCCCCAGCGTGCCGATAAAGGGCTCATAGGGCAGCGTCACGCGGTCCGAAAACACCACACCGTCGCGGGTCACTTCCATCTTCTTGACCCGCTCGGGCAAGGGCGCGTTCAGCATCGCGGTGGTTGCCGTGCCGGTGAGCCCGCCAAACTCGGGGATCAGCGCGGTGGTGCCCGCCGGTTGCGGCCCGCGCGGGGCGATGTCGAGAATGCGCACCGCCACTGTGTCGCCCACCTCGGCCCCCTCGACCGCGATCGGGCCGTTCTGGGGGTTCACGAAGGGCATGGTGAGCACTTTTGAGGGCAGGTCCGCTTCGCTTTTCACCGCACCGCCAAAGGCATCCAGGGTCTCGACATCCAGCACATCGCCGGGCTGTATGGTGAGGACCGGTTCGGCAAACGGGCCGTAGACATAGTGATACGTGCCCTGGGCCGCCTCGCTGAGCAGATGGCGCGCGCCCGGTTTGCCCTTGGCAAGACCCAGCCGGCCCATCACCGTCGTCTCGATCCACCCATCCTGCGCTGCGCCCTCGCCCATGCCTGCTGTCCTTTGCGTTATGTGGTGATGTTCGGCCGCGCTCAGCGGTCCATCAGGTCGCGCAGCAGGCTGCGCAGCTCTTGCGCGCGCTTGCCCTCAAGCAGCTCAGCAATCCGGGCCTCCTGCGCGCGGCTGACCCCGGAGAGACGCTTCCAAAGCGCCTTTCCCGCCGGTGCCGTCAAAATGCGCACCCGGCGCCGGTCGCGCGGATCTGGCGAGCGGAACACCAGCTGGTCGGCGACCATCCGGTCGATGATCTTGGTCAGCGTGGCCGGTTCGACCAGCACAAGGCTCGCCAATTGGCCCATCGAGAGCTCGCCATGCTGGTCGAGCGCCTCCAAAATGCGGAACCGTTCTATCGGCACGCCGCCCGGGCGCAGCCGCTCTGCCAACTCGTCTTCCAACCGCCGATTCACACTCGCGATGATGAAGCCAAGCTGCTCTGTCAGTTTCGGGCCGGTCATTGGTCTCCTCCGGCGTTTCTCTCCCCAGAAACAGTGTCGTTTTCTTGTTTTCGCCCTTGGATAGGGCGTCGAGGCGACCTGGATCAAGCGGAAAAACAATCCACATGGCAGGGCGCCGTTCCCCGACATGTTTCCAGAAAATCTCAAACAGTGGCGTGAACACGAAACCCCGTCCCGTCGGCCTCGGCAATGTGCACGGGCGGCCGGCGACGCGGAGTGCCCGCCGGCGATCGGGCGCGGGGAAGACGGCGCCCGGCACCCTCTCCCATCACGCGCAGAATGCCCTGGCCCAGACCTTGGCCCAGACCCTGCCCGCCCAAGGAACCGACAGTGCGGGCAAGACGCGCGGCATGATGCACGGCGTCATAGCAGCCCAGCGAAAACACGTTCACCGGGGGGCGGGTGCCTCCGAAGGACTGCGCATAGGTCTCCAGCATGGCGCTGCGGCGCTTGCAGGGCCGGCTGGCAAAGAAGGTGTCCGCGGCAAAGAGGTTTTCGGCCGCATCCGGGCCGATGCCCAAAAGCAGCGTCTCGTCGGTGGCAAGGGCCAGGCGCAGCGTGCGGCGCGCCAGCCCCGAGGCGGCAAAGGCACGGTGAAAGCGGACGGTTTCCTCGCCCAAAAGAACCGTGATGACCAGATCGGGCGCGGCCTGGCGGATCGATGCCAGGATCGGGGTGTAATCCTCGACGCCAAAGGGAATGATCGACGCGCCGGCGGTGCGGATGCCGCTGCGGGCCATGGCGTCCATCGCCGTTCCATGCGCTGTGCGCGGCCAGATATAGTCATTGCCCACGAAGTATCCGCGCCGCACCCGTTTGGCACCGGACAGGTAGGCCAGCGCCGGCCCCAGCACCTCGGCATCCGTGACGCCAAGCGCCACGGTCGCCGGCCCGGCATAGCCGCCCTCATATTGCGGGGTGTAGAAATAGGGCACGGCCCCGTTCAGCCGCATGCGCACGGCGCGCCGCATATGGCTTGGCTGAAAGCCGATCACGGCGTCGACGGCGTCGTCGTCGACCAGCCCGGCGGCGGCCTGCGCGGCCTCCTGCGGGGTCTCGCCCGAACAGGCGACGGCCAGCGAGGCATCCCGGCCCAGCACGCCGCCGGCCGCGTTGAGCTCGGCCACGGCCAGCGCTGCGGCGGCCTCGCACCCCATCGCCCAGAGACCGCTGGGTCCCCGTCGCGGCAGGACAAGCCCGAGTTTCATGCGCGCCCCCTTGTGGCAGCCCCTTTGGTCGCGACGCTTCCAAGATTTCACTTGCGTTGCAACATTTTTGTTTTCAACAATATTGGCTGATGCCGTTCCGTGCATCCGAAGGGGCGCTGCAATGCAAGATGGTCAGGAAACGGGCAGTTCGGCAGATTTGGGGCTGATGGACGCAGCACGCCTGTTGGCGCGGGGCGCGGTCAGCTCGCAGGAGCTCACGCAGACAGCCCTGTCGCGGATCGAAGCCACGGACGCGGCGCTGAAATCCTTCATGGTGGTGGCGGGCGAGCGCGCCATGACGCGTGCCGCGACCGCCGATGCCGAACGCGCCGCCGGGCAACTCCGCGGCCCGCTCCATGGCGTGCCGATCGCGGTCAAGGATCTCTGCCGCACCACCTGGGCGCCGACCTCGGCGGGCATGCTCATCCACCGCGACTATATGGCCGAGGAGGATTGCACCGTCGTCACCCGGCTGGAGGCTGCAGGCGCGATCATCCTGGGCAAGCTGGCAATGACGGAGGGCGCGTTTGCCCATCACCACCCCGCGCTTCAGACCCCGGTCAACCCGTGGGGGGCCGAGATCTGGTCAGGCGCATCCTCCTCGGGCTCCGGCACCTCGGTCGCCGCGGGCCAATGCTTCGGCACGCTGGGCTCGGACACAGGCGGTTCCATCCGCTTCCCCTCGGCGACCAACGGGATCACCGGGCTCAAACCAACCTGGGGCCGGGTCAGCCGGGCGGGGGTGTTTGCGCTGGCCGACAGCCTCGATCATGTCGGCCCCATGGCGTGCACGGCCGAGGATTGCGCGGCGATGATGCTGGCCCTGGCCGGCGCCGACCCGCGCGACCCCACCACGCTCGATGACCCGGTGCCCGATTACCTCGCCGGGCTGGGCACGCCGATCCGTGGCCTGCGCATCGGGTTTGACGAGGCGCTGGTCGGCGATCTCGTCTCGGCCGATATGGCCGCGGCGCTGAAGGAGGCGCTGGTCGTCTTCCGCGCCCTTGGCGCCAAGATCGAGACCGTGACGCTGCCCGATGACAGCGCGATGTTCGACGCCTGGAACGCGATCTGCACGGCCGAATGCGCGGTCGCCCATGCCGAGACCTACCCGTCGCGCAAGGCCGAATACGGCCCGCTGGGCGATGTGCTTGAGATCGGCCATGGGGTCACCACGCTGGAACTGGCCGCGGCCATGCAGCTGCGCCTGGTCTATGTCGGCGCCCTGCAGACCGCGATGCAGGATGTCGACATGGTGCTGATGCCGGTCATGGCCGATGGCACGCCGACGATTGCTGATTTCACCAAAATGGTGGAAGGTGGCATCGACACGCTGCTGAAATTCACGGCCCCGGCCGATATGGCCGGTCTGCCGGCCCTGACCTTTCCCGGCGGGTTCGACAGCAAGGGCGCGCCCATCGGCATGCAGCTGATGGGCCCTGCCCTCTCCGAGCCTGCTCTGCTTGCCGCCGGCCACGCGTTCCAGGGCCAGACCGGATGGCATACGATGCGCCCGAACCTGTCCGGGGTGACCGCCTGATCCGTTCACGCCTAATCTGCTCACGCCGACCCACGCATGCCTGAGAGGAGCACCAAGATGCACAAGATCGACCTGCCCGATTTCATTCTCGAGCGCTCCAAGGGGCTGCGGGGCGACCGCGAGGTGGTCTTCGACACGCTCGACCCCGCGCGCACCGCCCATGTGGTGGTCGATCTGCAGAACGGCTTCATGCGCGAAGGTGCCGCCGTCGAGGTCACCATGGCCCCCAAGATCGTGCCCGCGGTCAACAAGATCACCAAGGCGCTGCGCGATGCCGGCGGGCTGGTCGTCTATCTGCGCTACACCTATGATGCCGATGAGCCGATGGACTGGTCGGCCTGGTATGGCGAGATGCTCTCCGGCCCCGTCTCGGACGAGCTCAAGGATGTCTTCAGCCCCGGCCATCCGGATTTCGAGCTTTGGCCCGATCTCGACGTGCAGCCCCAGGACTGGATCGTCAACAAGACCCGGTTCTCGGCCTTTGTGCCGGGCACCTGCGATCTGCATGAGATGCTGGCCGAAAAGGGCATCGACACGCTGATCATCACCGGCACGCTGACCAATTGCTGCTGCGAGAGCACGGCGCGCGATGCCAATCAGCGCAACTACCGCGTGGTGTTCGTGACCGATGGCAACGCCACCCACACCGATTACGAGCACAACGCGACGCTCGCCAATATGGCCGCGATCTTTGCCGATCTGCAAAGCTCCGATCAGGTGGTCGACGGCATCGCCCGGGCCAGCGCCAAGGTCGCGGCCGAGTAGCCTAGGCAGGCGCACCCCAGAAGGGGCCGAGTGACGGCGCTTTCAAGGAGCGTCGCTTTCAGGGGCGCCGCTCGAACCCAGGAAGCCATCGTGCTGTAAGAGTGTGCAGGGCGCGGGTCAGCGCCCCACCATCCGGCGCCGCCATGCGGGCGGTGATGCCGGCAGTGTGGCGCAGATCGCCGGCGGCGGCATAGATGCCGGGCAGATCGAGCGGCCCGGCCTCAGCCGGCCGCGCACCCACAAGCGTGAGGGCACCGAATGCTGTCGGGCGGCCTGGCAAGCGCGCCAGGCGCGCAAAGCTCTCCGGCCCGGCTGTCTGGCGCTCCTCAATGACCCGTCCGCGCGGGCCCTGCACGGTCAGCCGTGCGGTCACCCCGGCGGGTCGGGTGTTGGCAGCCCGCAGGCAGACCCCGTCGGCCAGCGCCAACACCGCCCCCTCGGCCAGATCCGCCTCGATGGTCTGGACCAACTCAGCCCCGTCAAACAGCACTGACGGGTCGGGCAAAAGCCCCAACCAGGCACCGGGACCAAGCGAGAGACGCCAGATCGTCTCGGCCCGGCCCGGCCCATGCACCGAGGTCGACCCCGCCGTGATCAGCCGCGCGCAGGCACCAGGGCCGAGGGTCAGGCGCTGTTCCCAGGCATCGCCCGGCATCAGGGCCGCCCCCGCCGCTTGCGGGATCAGCGTGAGGCAGCCCCCCGGCCCACCCGCAGGATCGCCCAGCCGAAAGCCGCGCGGCAGCGACCAGGGCCAGGCGACGCGCCGGCGGGCGATGCGGGTGAGCCCGTCCGCCCCGCGTTCCAGGAAAAGATCCAGAACCGGGCCCGCCGCCCGTGGCAAGTCGCGCAGCCTGTCGGCGGATCGGGCCAGGACTTCCCCCTCAGGCAGGGGGCTGTGCATCAGACTGTCTCAAAAAGCACCGCGCGGCGGATCTCGGCCAGGATCTCGGCCACCCCCTCGCCCGCCCGGCAATTCGCGCCCAGAACCGGGCGGGGCCCGCGCGCGGCCCGCGCCGTGGCCAGCATCTGCGCCACATCCACCCCCACATGCGGGCCCAGATCGGTCTTGTTGATCACCAAAAGATCGCTTTGCAGCACGCCCGGCCCGTTCTTGCGCGGGATGTCGTCGCCCCCGGCCACGTCGATGACGAACATCCACCAATCCACAAGGTCGAGCGAAAAGGTCGAGGCGAGATTGTCGCCGCCGCTTTCGATCAGGATCAGCTCCAGCCCGGGGAAATCGGCCTCCAGCCGGTCGGCCTCGGCAATGTTGAGCGTGGGGTCCTCGCGGATCACCGTGTGCGGGCAGGCGCCGGCCTGCACGGCGCGGATCCGGCCGGGGTCGAGCCGCCCGCCGCGGCGCAACCGCTCGGCATCCTCATCGGTGACCAGATCATTGGTGATGACGGCGGTGTTCACGCCCTCGGCCACCAGCCGCTCCAGCAACCGCTCAATGAGCGCGGTCTTGCCCGAGCCCACCGGCCCGCCGATCCCCACTCTCGCTGCCGTCATCTTGCGCGCCTCGTCATATCGCTATCGCACTCCGCGTCATGTCGCACACCACGTCATCGCTCAGCCTCTCACCGCACAAAATACCGCCGGTTGAGCGGCACCTGCCCGACGGGATGGGCGTAAAGCTGCACCCCATCGGCGCGCACATCGAAGGTCTGCGGGTCGACCTCGATCACCGGCATGGCGGCGTTGCGCAGCATATCGGTCTTGCGCAGGGCGCGGACCGAGGTGATGGGGACGATCTCCTTTTGCACCCCAAGCCGCGCGGCCACGCCGTTTTCCACCGCCAGACGGCTCGCAAAGGTCACCCCCACCTTGTGCTTGGCCGTGCCCAGCGCGCCCCACATCGGCCGGTGGATCATCGGCTCCGAACCGATATGGCTGCCATTCCCGTCGCCCATGGTCGACCAGACGATCTCGCCCGATTTGATCACCGTGGCGGGTTTGGCCCCAAAGCTTGCCGCGGGCCAGAGCACCAGATCGGCCATCTTGCCCGGCTCGATCGAACCCACATGCGCGTCGATCCCCGCCCCGATCGCGGGGTTGATGGTCAGCTTGGCCAGATAGCGCAGGATCCGCTCATTGTCGGCGCGGGCGGTGGTTTCTTCGGGCAGCCGGCCCACCCGGTCCTTCATGATGCTGGCAAGCTGGAAGCATTTCGCGGCATTCTCGGCCAGCCGGCCCATGCCCTGCGTGTCGGTCGCAAAGATCGACACCGCGCCCATGTCATGCAGGAAATCCTCCGCCGACATCGATTGCGGGCGGATCCGGCTTTCGGCAAAGGCGACATCCTCGGGCAGCTCAAAGCTCATCATATGGGCGAGCATGGTCATCGGCACGCCCTCTTCCAGCGCGGCCGGGGTGAAGGGGTTGGTGGGGTTGGTCGAGGAGGGGATGACGCAGCCATGCTGGTTGACCGCCAGCACATCGGGGGCGTGCCCGCCGCCCGCGCCTTCGGTGTGGTACATATGGATGGTGCGGTCGGCCACCGCGGCCATGGTGTCTTCGTAAAACCCGAACTCATTGATCGTGTCGGTGTGGATATGGACCGAGAAATCGGCGGCATCCGCGGCGATCAGGCAGCCATCGATCACGGCCGGCGAGGCGCCCAGATCCTCATGGATCTTCACGCCCAGCGCGCCGCCCGCCACGCTTTCGGTCACCGCATCGGGGTCCGAACAACCCCGGCCCAGAAAGCCGAAATTGATCGGGTATTCATCGGCGGCCTGGATCAGCCGGCCCAGCGTGTGCGGCCCCGCGCAGGAGGTGTCGAAATGCGGGCCCGGCGACATGCCGATCATCGTCGTGCAGCCCCCCGCCAGCGCGTGCCAGGCCTGCTGGGGCGAGAGGAAATGCGCATGCGCCTCGATCACCCCCGGCGTGACCAGCCGGTGATCGCCATGCACCACGGTGGTGTTGGGCCCGCAGGTGAGGCCGGGGGTCACGCCCTCCATAATGTCGGGATTGCCGGCCTTGCCCACCCCCACGATGCGGCCGCGGCGCACGCCGATATCGCCCTTGACCACCCCCAGCACCGGGTCGAGGATGATGGCGTTCTGAACCACCAGATCGAGCGCGCCGGCCCGGTCGGTGCCGGTGGTGCGAAACCCCTCGCCGT
This sequence comes from Pseudomonadota bacterium, assembly GCA_038521775.1. Classification (GTDB taxonomy): domain Bacteria; phylum Pseudomonadota; class Alphaproteobacteria; order Rhodobacterales; family Rhodobacteraceae; genus J013. Next base: position 16,680 of record JBCBKN010000003.1, read on the forward strand.
CGCGCATGGTCTTGCCCGCACCGGTGGTCAGCTCATCGCCCGGATGGGCGTGGTCATGCTCGATCTCGGCCAGAAGGCTGGTGTCGCCAAGCCGCACCATATCGCCGGTGGTGGGCCCGTAGAACGAGGCGTAAAGCGCGCGCGAGAGCTTCATTCCGGCGCCTCCATATAGCCGCGGGCGACGGCCCGGGCGATGGCGGCATCCTTGCTCTCCACCCCGCCTTCGGCAAGGCCGGCAAAGCCATGCATCCGCTGCAGCCCGCCAAAGGGCACCAGCCGGACGATGCGCGCAATGCCGGGGTCGAACCGTTCTCCCCCGCCCGAGGGCCGGTCGAGCTTCATGCCAAAGGCAGCCGCCCGGTCGAATTTCAGCGCCTTGTTGGCCTCGAAGAAATGTGCATGGCTGCGGATCTGGATGGTGCGGTCGCCGGTGTTGAGCACCTCGATCTCGATGGCCTCGCGGCCCGCATTGATCTCGATCTCACCCTCGGCAAGAATGTACTCGCCCGGCGTGACGCTCTCATCCGGCGCGCTGCCGGGTTTGATCGGGTCAAAGACGGTGACGAGCTTTGTGCCCTCCTCCATCATCACCTCGACCGAGATGACCGGGATCAGCGCCGCGACCCCCGGCTCCACATCGTCCGAGGTCAGGATGCTGGCGCCGTAATCGACCATGGCCGGGTGGTCCATGCCTTGGCGCGCGACGGTGATTATCTCGTCGCAGATCAGCCCGGTCGCCTCGGGCGCGCTGAGGCGGATGCCCTTGTCGCGGTAACGGCGGGCAAGCTCGGCAACCTGGAAGATCACCAGCCGCTCCATCTCGGTGGGGGTCAGATGCATGGTGGCTCCTTCAGGTCACAAACAGCCGGTCGGGATAGGGGCGCAGCAGCGCGATGTCGGAAATCGGCGCGAATGAGGCCGGATGCTCGTCTGCCGCGGGCAGGGTCGCGGCCTGGGCCAAGGCGGGGCGCAGGTCGCGCAAGACCGCCTGCACCGCCACGGCACCGATGAGGTTGAGCCGGACCGCCGCGGTTGCCAGGCCCTGGGCCGCCTGATGGGCCGAAACGGCAAGGGCGACCTCCAGATCGAGCCCGGCGGCACGAAACACCGCCGCCTGGGCGATGGGCAGATGTGCGGCCTGCGGCAGGGGGGAAAGCCCCATGCGCCGGGCCGCGACCAGCAATGCGGCACCGGCCTCCAAAGATCGCAGGCGGTGGGTTTCGGACCAATAGGCCGCATCGACCGTCTCGGCCCAGCCCACGCGTCCCGAATGGGCCCCAGACCAAGCGCCCGCAAGGGCCACCCGGTCAAAGGGCGCCCAGCGGTCGGCGATTTCGCCCTCGATCCAGGCCGGCAGGCTGGCCCGGTCGAGCCGCCCGTCGCGCAGCGCCGTTTCCAGCCCCCAGGATTGTGCAAACCCGCCCGAGGGAAAGCCGGCATCGCCGAATTGCAGCGCGGTGAGGAGAGTGAGGCTCACGGGCTGACGATCTCGAAGCTGGCGAGCCCCTGCAGATCGCGCAGCCGGTCGCGATACTCGGCCTCGGGCCGCTCCAGGATCACATCCATATGGCCCTCGCCGAACTCAACCCGCCAATGGAGATTGCCGCACCAATGGCCCAGCCGCATGGCCGCTGCCAGATCCGCGGGCACCAGCCGCAGCCGCGCCCCGCCATCGAGCCGCACGATGATCGCGAGATCGTCCGAAAGGTGCAGCACTGCCCCGTCGGCCAGCCGCTGGGCGCGGTCGAGCGCAATGGCGCAGTCCCGCCCCCGGTCGGTCACCGCGCGCAACCGGCGCCGCGCGGCTTCCGCCTCGGGCACCGCAATGATCTCGACCCGGCCCGCATGATCGAGCTTGTGGATCAGCGCATGCAGCTCCGGATCCCCGGCATCGCCCAGGATCCGGGTGAGCAGCATCACACCCCCCCGGGGCCGACCCCATAAGCGCCCTCAAAGGCCGCTGCGGCGCGATAGATGGTGGGTTCGTCGAAATGCCGGCCCACCAGCTGCAAGCCCACCGGCAGCCCGTCGCTGGTCATCCCGCAGGGCAGGCTGATCGCCGGCTGGCCGGTATAGTCATAGGGCGAGGTGTTGGCGAGCATGCACCAGGCCTGGTGCAGCCAGTCTTTGCGGCTGGTCTCGGCATCGGGCAGCTTCATCGCCGTCATCGGGGTGGTGGGCATGAGCAAGAGGTCAACGCCCTCGAACACCTTGGCATATTGCGCGCGGAAATAGGGCCGCAGGTTCTGCCCCTTGGCATAGACCCGGCCGCCATACTTCTCCATCACCCAGGTGCCGAAGGTGGCCATGGCCTTGACCGTGTCGGGAAACTCATTGCCCCGATCGGCCGTGGCGAGGTTTTTCTCCAAAAGGCTGCGCGGGTAGAACCCATAGGCGCCCGAGCCGAGCCCGCCGCCGAAGGTGAGCTGACGCACCATGCCCTCGGCGATCATCGGCATGAAGATGTCGCCAATGCCGGTATGGGCGGGGACGGAGATTTCGTCGATCTCCGCCCCCAGTTTCGAAAGGGTCTCGACGGCCGAGAAGACCGCGCTGTCGACCTCGGCCATGCTTTCGGCCAGCCCGAAGCCCTGCTTGACGACACCGATGCGCAGCCCCTCGACACCCTTGTCGAGCGCCTGGGTGTAGCGGTGCACGGTCACCGCCTGCTGGCGGGCATCCCAGCCATCGGGCCCGGCAATCGCCTCCAGCATCGCGGCATTGTCGGCCACGGTCCGGGTCATCGGGCCGGCATGGTCGATGGAGACCTCCATCGAGCAGATGCCGGTATAGGGCACCAGCGAATGCGTGGGCTTCAGCCCGACTATCCCGCAAAACGAGGCCGGCATGCGGATCGACCCGCCCTGATCGCCCCCGATCGCGAGGTCCGCCGCGCCGGCCCCGACCAACGCGGCCGAGCCCGAGGAGGAGCCCCCCGCCGAATAGCTATGCTTCACCGGGTTGTGGCAGGGACCCAGCGCGTTGGAATGGCTGGAGCCTGAGAGGCAGAAATACTCGCAATGCGCCTTGCCGGTGATCGTCGCCCCGGCATCGAGCAGGCGGGTGACCACGGTGGCGTCGGCCTCGGGCACGTAGTGCTGCCACATCGACGCGCCGTTCATCATCGGCACGCCGGCGAGCAGCACATTGTCCTTGAGCGCCACGGTCTTGCCGGAGAGCGGACCCTCAGGCGCGCCCGTCACCTCGGTGCGCCAGTACCAGCCATTGAGCGGGTTGTCCTCGGCCTCGGGCTGCCAGCCCGGGGTGCGGGGATAGGTGACGACCGGCAGATTGTCGGCCAGCCGCATGGCGGCATTGGCGGCCTCGACAAAGGGGCCGATCGCCTCGCCGATGAAGTCGATATCGGCCTCGGTGTAATCCACGCCCAGCTTCTCGCCAATGGCGCGCAGCTCGGTCGGTTTGGGGGTGAGCGGCATGGTCATCGGCTCAGAACCCCGTCCAATCGCCCGATTGTTCAAAGGCATGGGCGGCCTGATAGAGCACCTTTTCGCCCCAAAGCTTGCCCACCAGCATCAGCCCGACCGGCAGATCATCCGACAGCCCGCAGGGCACCGAAATCGCGGGATGGTGGGTGATGTCAAAGGGCGAGGTGTTGCCCAGCATCTCAAAGGCCCGCGCGCAGATCTCCTCGCGGCTCGCACCCGGTTCGGGCAGCTTGGTTGCGACCATCGGTAGGGTCGGCATCAGCAGCATGTCGCAATCGGCCAGCACCGCGTCATAGGCCGCGCGCAGCTTATGGCTGAGATTGATCGCCTTGCCGTAATAGCGCTTGCCATACATCTTGTCGGCATAGGCGCCGAACATCATGGTGAGCTTGAGCGTCTCGGACAGCTCATCGGCCCGCTTGCGCCAGCCGCGGTGATAATCCATCAGGCTGGTGACATAGAGATCATGGCGCGAGGTGCCATAGCCATCGCCCAGCATCATGGTCTGGGTGAGCCCTTCCAGCCCGATGGGCGTCCAAAGCGCGCCGCCCAGATTGTGCCAGGGTATCGACACCTCGATCACCTCGGCGCCCAGCGCCTCCAGCTTCTTGGCCGCCGCGCGCACCTTGGCATCGACGCCCGCCTCGCTTTCGGGCCGGTCGAAGCCTTCCTTCAGCACCGCGATCTTGAGCCCCTTTGCGCCCTTGTCGAGCGCCTCGGTATAGCTGTCGGTGGTGCAGCCGATCTGCCGGCTGTCATAGCCATCGGGCCCGGCCATCACCTCCAAAAACAGCGCGTTGTCGGCCACGGTCCGGGTCATCGGGCCGGTATGGTCGACATAGATCTCGATGGGCATCACGCCGGTATAGGGCACCAGCCCATGGGTGCCCTTCATCCCCACACAGCCCGAATAGGCGGCGGGCATGCGGATCGATCCGCCCTGATCGCCGCCAATGGCCATATCGACCTCACCGGCCACGACCAGCGCGCCCGAGCCCGAGGACGACCCGCCCGCCGAATAGCCCATCTTGCGGGGGTTGTGCACCGGGCCGGGCATCGAGGTGTGGCTGCCGCCCGAAAGGCAGAAATACTCGCAGGTCGCCTTGCCCAGACAATCGGCCCCGGCATCGAGCAGCCGGGTGACGATGGTCGCGTCGATCTCGGGCACATAGCCCTCCAGCGTCGCAGCCCCGTTCATCATCGGCACGCCCGCGACCATCACATTGTCCTTGGCCGCGAAGGTCTTGCCGGCAAGCTTGCCCTCGGGCGCGCCCTTGATCTCGCTCTTGAAATACCAGCCATTGAGCGGGTTTTCCTCGGGCCCCGGCCGATAGCCCGGGGTGCGGGGATACTCGGTGCGCGGCAGCGGGTCGGGCAGCCCGTCGACCACATTATAGGCGTCGACATAGCCGGCCATCAGCCCCTGGAAGGAGGCGACATCCTCCTTGGACAGGGTCAGACCCAGATCCTCCGCAATGCTCTCGATCTGCGCTTCGGTGGGCAGTTGCACGGCCATGTCTCGTCTCCCTTGTCGGTTTTGGGTGGGGCGTTCGAGGGCGGGGCTATGCCGCGGCAAACCCCATATATTCGCTGACAGCGGCGGGATCGGTGAGCTGCTCGCGCGGGATCTCCGCGTCCAGCACCCCGCGCGAGATCGTGTAGACCCGGCCCGCCAGGCTGGTGATGAAGTCGAGATTCTGCTCGACCAGCACGATGGTCAGATCGCCGCGTGCGGTCAGCGCCTCCAGCGTCTCGGCGATCTCGTCGATGATGGAGGGCTGGATGCCCTCGGTCGGCTCGTCAAGCAGCATCAGCCGCGGCCGGCGGCACAGACAGCGCGCCAGCGCCAGCAATTGCTGCTCGCCGCCCGACAGCGCCCCGCCGCGGCGGTCGAGCAGCCGCTCAAGCCGTGGAAAGAGGGTCAGGATCTCCTTGACCACCACGGCCGGGTCCTCGCCCGAAATCCCCACCTGCAGGTTCTGCTCGACCGAAAGGTTGGGGAAGATCTCGCGCCCCTGGGGCACCAGGCCCAGCCCCAGCCGCGCCCGCGCATGGATCGACTTGCCCTTCAGCGAGACGCCATCATAGCGGATCTCGCCGCCGGTGACCTTCACAAAGCCCATAATGGCGCGCAAAAGAGTAGTCTTGCCCATGCCGTTATGGCCCAGAATGCCCACGCATTCCCCGGCATCGGCATGAAACGCCACGTGATGCAGCGCCGGCACCACCCCATAGGCCGCTTTCAGCCCCGTCACCTCAAGCAGCATCGGCCTGTTTCCCCAGGTAAATTTCTTGCACCCGCTTGTCGGCCATGATCTCGGCCACCGGTGCCTCGGCAAAGATCGCGCCGCGATGGAACACGGTGACCGAGCGGGCGATCTGGCGGATGAAGGCCATGTCATGCTCGACCACGATGACCGAGGCGGTTTTTGCAGCCTCGATCACCAGCCCGGCCAGGCGGTCGCGCTCCTCGCCGGTCATCCCGGCCGCCGGCTCATCCAGCAGCAAAAGCGACGGCTCGCCAGCCAGCACCATGGCAAGCTCCACCAGCTGGCGCTGGCCATGGCTGAGCAACCCCACCTCGCGCTTGGCCAGATCGATGATGCCGCAGCGCACCAGGTTCTTTTCAGCAATCTCGCGGGCAATGCGGGGCAGGTGCTTGCGCTTTGCGGCCAGGCGCACATGCTCCCACGCATCGAGCCCGTTATAGAGGTTCGGCACCTGGGTTTTGATGCCGATGCCCAGCGCCACGATCTGGTGGGTCTGCCAGCCGGTGATGTCCTGATCGCGGAACGTCACCGTGCCCGAGGTCGGGACGAGCTGACCGGTGACGCATTTGAAGAAGGTGCTCTTGCCCGCGCCATTGGGGCCCAGCAGGCAGCGCAGCTCACCATCGCGCACCGCGAAATCAACGTTATCGACCGCCGTGACCCCGCCGAAGCGCATGGTCAGCGCTTCGGTCTTGAGGATGTTGAAGTCAGACATCGCCGGCCACCGTCTTGGTCGTGGCGGGCGGGCTTTCGGCCCCACGTCGCTGGCGGATGAGCGCCCAGCCCTGCTGCAGCCACATCTTGACCGAGGGCAGGATCCCCTTGGGCAGCACCAGCACCAGCACGATCAGGATCGCGCCAAGCACGATGAAATTGTTCACCGGCAGGCTCAGCGCGCCCAGCTGCAGCGACAGCCATTGCAGGCCCACAACCCCCAGAATGGGCCCGAACAGGGTTCCGATGCCGCCGGCCATGGTCCAGATCAGCGCCTTGGCCGACATCTCCAGGCTGAAGGAATTGGGGTCGATGAAGGTCTGGTAGGTCGCCCACATCGCGCCGGCAAGCCCGGCAATCCCCGACCCGATGGCAAAGACGATCACCTTATGGCGCCGCACGTCATAGCCCAGGAGGGCGGTGCGGGTCTCATTCTCGCGGATCGAAACGGTGACGCGCCCGAAATCCGATGCGATCAGCAGGCGCAGCCCGACATAGATCGCAATCAGCACCACCATGAAGAACTGAAAGAGCGGCACAAAATCCAAGAACGCGTCCGGGTCGCCCGGCACATGGATGATGGGAATGCCGGGTATGCCGTTGAACCCGCCCAGCCGCGCATCGCCGATGGCATATTCGGGGCCCGCGGTGGTGTTGATGATCTTCCAGAAGATCAGCGCGACCACCAGCGTGACCACCCCCAGATACACATCCGACAGCCGGCCATAGAACATGAAATAGCCCAGCACCGCGCCAAAGGCGGCCGGGATGACAAAGGACAGGATCAGCGGGATCGTGGTGTCGCCCATATTGATCGCGGCGACGGCAAAGGTATAGCCGCCCAGCCCGAAAAACGCCGATTGGCCAAAGCTGAGAATGCCGCCATAGCCCCAGATATAGGCAAGGCTGAGCGCATAGACCGCCAGCACCACATATTGGGTCATCTGGTAGATGGTGAAATCGTCAAAGATCTGCGGCATGCCGAAAAGGGCAAACAGACCGATCGCAGTGACGAGGTAAAAGCCAGGGTCGCGCAGGACCGGCCTTTCGAAGCGGGTCGCAGACACGGGTCAAAGGCTCCTTGTAAAGATGCGGCCGGTGATGCCCTGGGGCAGCAGGCGAAGCAGGATCAGGGCGGCAAAGAGCAGCGCGGCGCTGCCATAGACCGGGCCCTGATCGAAGGTGACGATTTGTGAGACCGTGCCCAGCGATGCCGCCGCGGTCAGCGTTCCGGTGATGACCGAGGCGCCGCCCACAATCACGGTGATGAAGCTCTCGCCGATGAAATTGGCGCCCATGGTGGGCACCACGCCGGTGACCGGTGCAAGCACGCCGCCGGCAAGCCCCGTCAGCGCCGATCCGATGCCGAAGGTCGCCATATAGACCAGCCGCGAATTCACGCCCAGGGTCTGGGCCATGCCGGGGTTTTGCATCACCGCGCGGGCGATCAGCCCGGCCCGGGTGAATTTCAGCACCGCCCAGATCGCAATCAGCAGCAGCGCTGCCAGCGCGATCAGCACCAGCGTGTAGATCGATACCTGGTATTGCCCGACCGAAAAGCCGCCCAGCGGGGTCGAGACGCCCTCGCGGGTGTTGCCAAAGAGCAGGGTCACCCCGCCGATCATCAACAGACTGAGCCCCCAGGTCGCCAGCAGCGTGTCGATCATGCGGCCATAAAGAAACCGGATCACCAGACGCTCGACCAGAACGCCGAACACGCCCACCACCAGGGGCGCCAGGATGAACATGCAGATCCACAAGGGAACGCCCGCGCCCGAGGCGAGGATCACGGTATAGCCACCCAGCATCAGGAACTCGCCATGTGCGATATTGATGACCCGCATCATCCCGAAGATGATCGCAAGGCCCGAGGCGAGCAGAACGAGCCAGGCGATGGCGCGAAACACCTCGATCAGCACAATGATGGCATAGTCCATCCGGTCCTCCGGCTGTGGGCGGGGTCAGCAACAGGGGCGAAGCGCGCCCGACGACGCGCTCCGCATTCTGGTGGATCAGTTCAGGCTGATTTCGTGATGGACATTCGCATCCGGCGTTTCGACCAGGTTGCAGACCATCTGCGTGTCGGCGGGCGGCACCTGCTCGAACTTGCCCTTGATGTCCCACACACGGTCCTGCAGCTCGGCGATATAGACGTCGCGGATCGCATGATGGGTGATCGGGTCGATGGTGACCTTCCCGCCCGGCATGTCATAGGTCTTGCCGCTTTCCAGCGCCTCGATCACCGGCATCCGATCCAGCGTGCCGGCCATCTTGACCGCATCCGCCCAGATCATCATGCCCTCCCAGGTGCAGGCCGACAGCTCCGACAAAAGCGGCGTGTCATCGGGGAAGCGCGCCTTGACCTTTTCCAGGAAGGCCTTGTTCACCGGGTTGTCGATGGTGTCGTAATAGCCATAGCAGGTGGGGATGCCGTTGGCCTCTTCGGGCGTCATGATCACCGGCTCGGTGCCGGCCGCGCCGAAGGTGGTCGAGGCCATGGGGATCTTCTCTTTCATGCCCGCCGCGACCCACTGGCGGTAAAAGCCCAGATGGCCGGTGCCGACCAGCACGCTCATCAGAATGTCGGGGGCCGCGCCCTGGATCTTGGAGATGGTCGAGCCGAACTGCGTGACGTCGAGCGGGAAGAACTCGGTCTCGATCACCTCGCCGCCATTGGCCTCGACATAGCGCTTCACCCAGGCCGCGGTGATCTGGCCATAATTGTAGTCGGCCGCGATCGTGTAGACCTTCTTGCCCCACAGATCCATCACATAGGGCACCAGCTTTTCCACCGTCTGGGCCGGCGTGGTGCCAAGGCTGATCTCGTTGCGGTCGCACACCCCGCCCTCATAGAGCGTGTTGTAGAAGTAAAGCGTCTTGAAGCGGTGGAAGATCGGGCGGATCGTCTCGCGGCTGGCCGAGGTGATGCCGCCCTGCACGACGGCCACCTTGTCGCGCAGCGCAAGTTGGGTGGCATACTGCGAGTAAAGCGACATGTTCGATTGCGGGTCATAGGTGACCGCCTTGACCTCTTTGCCAAGAAGCCCGCCGCCGGCATTGATCTCCTCAATGGCCAACTGCATGATCTGGTCCATCGGGATGCCCGCGAAATCGATCGGGCCGGAGAGGTCGTGCAGACCGCCCACCAGGATGGTGTCATCGCTTGCCTCGGCGGCATAGGGCAGCGCGACGGATCCCGCCGCGGCGGCAGCGGTGTTCTTGAGGAAACGACGGCGGCTGATCGTCATTGGACGGTCCTTTTATTGGAATTTCTACTAAATGCAGGCTGGGACAGAGGGCCGCCACGGGTCAATGGGGCGCCGGCCAGCGGAGCTGCACTTCCCCGTTGGTGCCAAAATTTTGGCCAAATTCCGCCTAGTTGTCAATCTTTTGACGATTTGGTTAACAGATTGGCAGGAGATTCTGTACCGAATCAGGGCAGCCTGCGCCGCACGGGTCTCTGGCGGGCGACAACGCCGCGTGTCTGGGCAGCGCACATCTCGCCTCAGGCCCAAGGCCCGCGCATCGCGGCCAGGCCGATTTGTCGTGGGCGCGACCAGCCGCACCGGTGTAGCGATCGAATATTTGTAGTTTCCGCAAATTTCGGCATCGAGGCGCGGTCGACCGAACGCGTGGTGAGGCCACCGGCTGGCCCTCGCCTCGACCAAGCTTCGACCAAGCTTCGGGCACAAAAAAAGGCGGCCCGAAGGCCGCCTTTCGCAGAGGATGCAAAGACCGGTCAGACGCCGATCAGATGCCGATCAGGTGACAATCAGATGAAAGTCAGATCGTCGATCACATCCGCCGAGGTCATCGAGCCGGCATCCTTGAAGAGCACCGAGTCCGCCCCGTAATGCACGATGAACTTGCCGGCCTTGAGGTCGGTGAAGCTGACCGTGCCCAGGCTGAAGCCCGACAGGTTGAGCGTGTCGACATCGTCTTCGAAGCCGACGATCTCATCCTCAAAGGCATCGACCACCAGATCGAACACATCCGCGCCGCTGCCGCCGCGCATATTGTCGAGCCCGTTGCCATCGACGATGACGTCATTGCCAGCGCCGGCCTTGATTTTGTCGTCGCCCGTGCCGCCATAGATCAGGTCGATGCCGCCACCGCCCTTGATGATGTCGTTGCCGCCATCGCCATAGAGCGTGTCGTTGCCCTTCACACCGCGCACGACGTCGTTGTTCGCCCCGCCCGAGACATAGTCATCGCCGCTGTTGCCGCTGACAAGGTCCTCGCCCGAGCCGCCGAAGACGCTGTCATTCTCGGTACCGCCAAGGGCTGTGTCATTGCCATTGCCGCCATAGAGGATGTCTTTGTCCGACTCGCCACGCAGCTCGTCATTGTTCGAGCCGCCGAAAAGCACGTCATTGCCGGACTTGCCGCTGATAATGTCATCGCCGTCAAGACCGCTGAGGGTGTTGGCCTCGTTCTTGCCGCCGATGATGGTCTCACCCGACAAGCCGTTCGAGCCGACGACGTTCTCGATATTGATCACGGTCTCGGACGCGCCGCTGAAGGTCCATTCATCATTGTCGAGATCGATCACCACCCCGGAGACAAACGAGAAGGCCGAGAAGTCGATCGTGTCGTTGCTGTTGGTGCCGCCATCGTAATAGTCGGTCCCTAGAGCTGCGTCGCCCACGATGATGGTGTCGGCCCCGCCACCGCCAAAGACCGAGTCGTTGCCGCCGCCATCATTGATGGTGTCGTTGTTGGTGCCACCATAGAGAAGGTCGTTGCCGCCCTCGCCCGAGATCGAGTCCGCGCCGGCACCGGTCTCGATGCTGTTGGCACCGCTCGTGCCGCCGATGGTGTCGTCGGACGCACCGGTGATGACGTTCTCAAAGCCTTCGAACCGCTCAGTCGGATATTCGACGGGCACGAAGGAATCGAGGTCGAGCGTGTAAACGAAGTCGCCGACCGAGAGGTCCAGGGTGTCGACCCCCGCGCCGCCATAGGCCGTCTCGCCCCCTGCGCTGGCGATGAAGGTGTCGTCGCCACCATTCAGGAAATAGGTGTCCGAGGAGCCCGAGGAGATGATGGTGTTGCCGCCCGAGCCGTCCTCATAGATCTCGATGCTCGACAGCGTCGGTGTGCCGCTGGCAAAGCCCGTGATGATCTGGCCAGTGAGGAAGTCGAACGTGTCGCCCGAGCGGGTGACATCGCTGTGATCGAGCGTGTCGGTGCCGCCACCGCCAAAGACATTGTCGAAGAACTCGCCATTGTTGACGATGATGGTGTCGTTGTTGTTGCCACCGAAGATGTCGTCGGTGTTGAACCCGCCTTCCAGCGTGTCCTGCCCGTCGCCGCCAAAGATCGTGTCGACGCCGAAATCCAGCCGGATGCTGTCGGCCTGATTCGTCCCGATCACCACTTCAACAGACCCGAAGGTGGTGGTTTGCGACCCACCGCTGACGGTCGTGGTGTCGATTTCAATCGCGAGATTGTAGCCCGAGAAGTCAGCCGTGTCGGTACCGCCGCCGCCGAAGAAATTGTCGATGAAATCGCCACCTTCGACGATCAGCGTGTCGTTGTCGGCGCCGCCATAGAAGGTGTCGACAAAGTTCTGGCCGTTATAGGTGTCGTCGCCATCGCCGCCGAAGAAGACGTCTTCACCGCCGGTAAAGCCGTCGGCGCTGTCATTGCCGACGCCGCCATAGATGGTTTCGGCGCCCGACAGCCCGGTGATGCTGTCATTGCCGTCGCCCATGATGGCGATCTCGAAGTTCTCGAAAAGCTCGCTGCCAAAATTGGTCAGACCGGTCGTCATGTCGAAGGTGTAGGCGCCGTCAAAGGCGGTGTGGTCGATCGTATCGGTCTCGGTGCCGCCATCCATGGTCTCGCCGCCGATGCCCGAACGCATGTAGTCATTGTTCGCGCCGCCATCGTAAAGCCCGCTATCGCCGTCGGAGGTGATGTCGTCATTGCCGCCGCCGCCGAAGATCGTGTCAATGCCGGCGCCACCGATGATCGTATCCGCGCCCGAAGAGCCGTAGATCGAATCGTTGCCGCCGCCGCCGTCCAGGCTGTCATTGCCGCCATAGCCGAAAATGGAGTCGGTTTGGCTGGAACCGATGAAGGTGTTGTCGTTGGCGTCGCCCTCCATCGAGATGCGGTCGATGTTATCGACGTTGGTGTTCCAGTCCTGGAACGTCCAGCCCGAGATGTCGGCGGTGTTCTGGCCCTGGTTGATCCAGACGCGGATCGTGTTGTCCGAGCCGAAATTGTCGTTGCCGTCGATCAGAAGCGTCGTAGAAAGTTCAGTGGAGCTGTCGAGTTCCTGGCTGCCAATGTAGACAAAATTGTCGACATTCGATCCGTCAGCATTGAACTGGATCTCCTCGATCGACAGGAAATCCATGTCACGCAAATCGAAAACGCCCGAGCCGGTCACCTCGATGGTGTCGGTGCCGGTGCCGCCATTGGCGGTCTCACCCGAGAGGCCGTCCTCACCATTTTCATAGCGGAACACATCGTTGCCGCCCAAACCACTCATGCTGTCCGTGCCGCCCCGGCCGATGAAGAGGTCAGCCGCGGCCGTGCCGGTCCAGGAATCGTTCCCAGCTCCGCCGAAGAAGTCTGCGTTGAGCGCAATGTCGTCCGAGGCTTCAACAATCACGCGAACGCGGTCGAGGGTAATCGCACGTTCGTCATCGGAGACATAGACGTCGCGGTTTTCAGGAGTGTCGGTCATGGGTACCTTTCCTTTGCCATTTCGGCGTTATTGGGTGACCCGCTTGGCGCGGGCCTCGCATCCCCTGACGGCATCCGGCATCAGCAACTCGCCGGTTTAGGGCACGCAGCAGCAGGTCCCACGGGCGCGACAGCGCCCGCCAGGTAGGGTTTTTGTCCAATGCGGGGTGGCAAGGGCTTCTGCCCCGGCCCGCAGGATGTTTTGAGGGTTGCGCGGCCATTGCCCGGGGCGGTCCCGTGCGGCGCTGCATCTCCCGTTTCTTCGTTAACTATTTTTTAGCACACGCTCCGGTGATCGGAACGTGAAAACACAAAACTGCTGTGATTTTTCGCACAATTGCCCGGTGGGGTTGCGAAACCCAACACAGAAGCGCCCAAAACTTGTGTTGGCGACGGGTCAGCCGCGCGGCGGCAGATGTCCCATATGCGCCAGCAGCCCGACAAAGGCGGCGAGTCGGGCCTTTTGGTAGGCCGCCACGTCGCGGTTGCGATGGTCAAAAAAGCCTTCCCCGTCGCGCAAACCGCGCCGGTTCTGCGCCATGTTGTCGGCCACAATCGCGGGCGGTGCGAAGCGATGCTCGCCGGTTGCCTGCGCCATATAGCGGCTGGCATGGTAGAGAATATCGCCGCCGCCCCAATCGACGAATTCTAGCAGGCCCAGCACCGCAAAGCGGAACCCAAAGCCCAAGGTGGTGGCCTTGTCGATGTCTTCGGGCGTGGCCACCCCCTCCTCGACCATGCGCGCAGCCTCGTTCATCGCCAGCGCCTGGATCCGCGGCACGATATAGCCCGGGCTCGCCTTGCACAGAACCGGCACCTTGCCGATCCGCTCAAGCACCGCTTTGAGCCTGGCGGTCGCATCGGGGGCGGTGGCCGCGCCGGGCGACAGCTCGACCAGCGGCACCAGAAAGGCCGGGTTGAGCCAATGCGCGTTGAGAAACCGCTGCGGCGGGTCGACGAAATCCTGCAGCGTGTCCGACAGGATCGTCGAGGTGGTCGAGGCGATGATCGCGCCCGGATCGGCAAGGGCCGAGATGCGGGCAAACACCGCCTCCTTGGCAACAAGCGTCTCGGGCACGCCCTCGAACACCACTTCGGCGCCGGCCAGCGCCCCGCTCATCTCGGCCTCGCCGCTCAGGCTCACCCGCGCCGCAATCGTCTCGACGGCCTCGGGCGGGCACATGCCAAGCTCGGAGAGCATGATCAGCGTGGCCCGCACCTCGCCCAAGGCGGCGGCGCGCAGCGTCTGAAAGCCCTGCTGGTCGCGCGGTTTCGCATCGACAAGACGCACCTGATGTCCAGCAAAGGCAAAGGCGATGGCAATGCCGCGCCCCATGCGCCCGGCGCCGATGACGGCGATGATCTCGCGGGTCACGCCGCACCACCCTGCAGCATCGATTGCAGCGCCGAGGGTCCCATCCGCGCCAGGCCCAGTGCGGCCAGGCTGCGCGGACCCTCGCGCAGATCCTCCGAACAGACCGCCGAGCCAAGGGCAAGCAGGCCGGATGCCGTGGGCGCCGGAACCCCGGCCCAGTCGGCGACCGAGACAAGAAAGGCAAGGCCGATGGCCACATCCTCGCGCATGTAGCGATGCTCGGTCAGCACCAACTGCTCGCGCCAGTCGCCGCTGTCGACCAGCCGGTCATGGGCCATGTTGCCATACATCCATTCCTCGGCCGCATCATCGTAATGGTCGGAGAGCGGAAAATGCGGCGGGTCATAGCCAAGCCGCGCGCGCAGCGCGATCCGCTCGGCATCGAGCGCGGTGGTGACGCGGCGGATGGCCGGCTGGGTGCCCTCATTATGGATGTCCCAATGCTCGAAATGCTCGATGGGGCCGGCATTCATCAGGATCAGCGGCGGGTGAATGATCGGGCCGGCATTCATCAGTGCGCCCGACAGCGCGTCTCCACAGGGTTCGACCGCCGGATAGGCGCGCGCGAGCACCGCATGGGCATGGTCGGCCAGGGCCAGCGGGTAAACGCCGCTGGGCAGCCGGGTAGCGCGGGTGGTGATGGCGATCTCGCGGGGCCCATGCTTGCGCGCAAGATAGGGTAGCGTGCCGGCCTCGGCCCAGGCGATGTCGGCAGTGTTGCCGGCGCGCTGCACGATATCGGCCATCAGCCAGCTGCCAAAGCTGCCCGGCGGCAGAAACACCACCTGTCCGCCCTGCAGATGCGGCGCCAGTCGATGGGCGATGTCGGGCTGGGCCATGGCCGGCGTCGGGCAGACAATCAGCTCGGCCCCGGCGATCGCGGCCGCGATATCTGTCGTCGCCGCGGCAAGCGCCACTGCGCGCGTGCCCTGGCTGTCTTTGAGCGTGATCCGGGTGCCGGCGGCCACAAGCTCGGAAATGGCGCCGGGGTCGCGTCGCCACAATGCAACGTCGTGCCCCTGCTCGCTCAGATCCGCCGCCGCAGCCAGCGCGCCATTGCCGCCGCCCAGCACTGCGATTTTCATGGGCTCCCCCAATGCGACCCGCGCCGCCGGCATCCTTGCCCGAAATCTCGGCACTGCCAAGGCTTTGCGGTTTCGTGAGTGCGAGAAGCTTGCGCCGCTGGCACTGGCATGCAAGCCTTATGCACAAGAAACCAGAACCTACCCAGAACTGACCTTGTTTGCAGGGGGACATGACATGCCTTTGAGACACCTCACCCGCCGGGCCTTCGGACTGGCCGCCACCGGCGCCGCTGCGTTGCTGGCCAGCGGATTGTCTGTGATGCCGGCAATGGCCGAAGACCGGGTGCGCGCGGTGCACGCTTTTCCGGAATTTTTGGTCTACACCAAGACCTTTCTGGCCATGGTCGCGGACATCAATGCGCGCGGCGAGGGCATCGTGCAGATCGATGTGCTGGGCGGGCCCGAGGCGATCGGGATGTTCCAGCAGCCGGCGGCGGTGCGCGACGGGGTGGTCGATATGGTCCACACCCCGGGCAGCTTTTACGGCGCCAATGTGCCGGAGATCGACGCGATGGTCGCGGCCACCGTCTCGCCCATGGAGGTGCGCAAGAACGGCGGCGCCGATCTGATGGATGCCGCCCATGTCAAACGGTTCAACGTGCGGCATCTGGGCTGGATCGATGGCGGCGTGCAGTTCCATATCTACATGTCCACCGCGCCAAGCTTTGACGAAAACGGGGTGCTCGACCTCACCGGCGTGAAGCTGCGCGACAACCCGATCTATCACGCCTTTTTCGAGGCGCTCAAAGCCACCACGTCGGCCATGCCCTCCACCGAGGTTTATGCCGCGCTGGAAAAAGGCGTGGTCGATGCCTCGGCCTGGACCTCGATCGGGATCATGGATCTCAAATGGGACAAGTTCCTGAAATACCGCGTGGATCCGGCCTTCTACAACACCGATCTGGGCGTGATCTTCAATGCTGACAGCTGGGCCGCGCTGTCGCCGGAAGCCCAGGCGCTGATCGCCGAGGTCGTTGTCGAGTGGGAGACGAAATCCTATGAGGCGCGCCAGGCCGATGTGGTCTCGGATGCCGAAGCGCTGCAGGCCGGCGGGATGGAATTCGTGGAAATGGCGCCTGAGGCGGCTGCGATGTATCTGACCATGGCCAATGACGCGGCCTGGGCGCGGATGAAGGGCCGGCTGGACGAGATGGGCGACAGCGAGAGCTATGACGCGTTTCGCGCCCTTTACCACCCCGCCGACCCGAGCTGAGGCAGGCTAAGCCGTCGGCGTGAACCGGCCGCCCGTCCCGGGCGGCCTCTCCCCCCTTGGACCGAACGATGCGCATCATCGACGCGATCTGCAATTTGCTGGCCATTCTCGCCGGCGCCTATCTGGTGCTGATCATGTTTGGCATCGTGTTCCAGGCCTCGGCCCGGTCCTTCGGCTATTCCGGCTCGAGCCATATCTTCACCTTCTCGGAATTCGGGCTTCTTTACATCGTGATGGCCGCCTCGCCCTGGCTGGTGCGGGTGCGCGGGCATGTGTTCATCGAGCTTTTGTCGGCCGCGGTGCCGGCCGCCTATACCCGGCCCTATTCGCGCGTGGTCGCCGCTCTCTGCGCGCTGATCTGCCTGGTGCTGGTCTATTATGCGGGCCTGAACACCGCCCGGGCCTACCGGTTCGGCGATGCCGATATGCGCTCGCTCGACATGCCCAAGTATCTGCTGTTGGGCGCAATGCCGATCTGCTTTGCGCTGATGGCCATCAACTTCCTGCGCTTTGTCTTCGGCAAGGAGATGCTGCACACCGGCGAGGCTGGCGTGCATGAATGAGGCTGGCATGAATGAGGCTGGCATGCATGAACGGGCGTTCATGAAAGAGCTTGGCGGTCATGAAAGAGCCTGGCGGTCATGAAAGAGCTTGGCGTGCATGAGTAAGGGCCGCTTGCGATGATGGATTGGCCCACGGCACTCGGCTTTCTTCTGGGCATGGTGCTCTTTTTCATGCTGCTGGGCGTGCCGGTGGCGCTGGCCTTTCTGGCCGCAAACATCATCGGGGCGACCTATTTCATGGGCGGCTCGGGCGATCTGCTGACCCAGATGGAGCGGGGGATCGGGCAGCTCACCAACAATGCCATCCCCCGCTCCATCTGGGTCAGCAGATCGCCCGAGCCGCCCATGAAATAGGTCGCCCCGATGATGTTTGCGGCCAGAAAGGCCAGCGCCACCGGCACGCCCAGCAGCATGAAAAAGAGCACC
>JBCBKN010000004.1:0-28574 GCA_038521775.1 Pseudomonadota bacterium
GACCGGCCCCGCCATGAAGCACAGCGCCAGAACGGGCCATTGCAGCACCCGGCCGATTTCGGCGGCATCGAGCCGCTTTGCGATCCAGGCGCCCAGGAAGAGATCATAGGCCAGGTAATGCTGCCAGCCGGCGACCAGCACGGGGTCGGAGCCATACAGCGTGCGCACCGAGGCTATGCTGTCGAACCCGCCACCGGCGGCGAAGAAATGCTGCATCATGATCAGCGTGTAGCCGCCCGAGAGCAGCACCGGGATGGCAAGCCCCGCCACTGCGAGCACCGCCCAATGGCGCGGGGCGAAAAACAGCAGCAGCCAGCCGGCCAGGGCCAGCCCGTTGGACATTCCGAATACCTGGTCCCAGCTCATCGTGACTCTCTCGATGTTTCCACTGACAACATAGAAATCGCGCTGCCGCGACGCCACGTCAAGCAAAAAGTTGACGGTGACAACTTTACTCGCCGCCGGTTTCGGCCATGCTGACGGGATGAGCCGCAAGTACCATCATGGCGATCTGCGCCGCGCGCTGGTCGCCGCCGGGCTGGAGATCCTGCGTGAGGAGGGGCTGGCAGCACTCAGCCTGCGCGCCTGTGCCGCCCGTGCAGGGGTCAGCCATGCTGCGCCGCGCAACCATTTCGACGGGGTGTCGGGGCTGATCTCGGCCCTGCGCGCCGAGGGGTTTCGCCGCCACACCGCCGCGATGCGGGCCGGCATGGCAAGCGAGCCGCATGACCGGCGGCATATCGGGGCGCTGCGCGGCTATGTCGGTTTTGCCATGGAGCAGCCCGACCTCTACCGGCTGATGTTTGCCCATCCCATGCCGGGGGTCAGCGACGATGAGCTGGAGATCGCGGCCGGCGGCTCATTCGAGGTGCTGATGGACATTTCCGAGGGGCTCGACTGGCCCAAATCCGGCGATGTGCCGTGCAATGTAAACACCTGGATGATGTTGTGGAGCTTTGCCCATGGCATCGCCGATCTGACCATTGGCGGGCAGTTCGGCAAATGCGAAGCGGCGCTTGGCTATATGCCGGATCTCGAACAGGTGTTTCCGGGCTTTGGCTATGCCGGGCCGCGGTGACGGTGCTCAGCCATTGACCAGCGCGAGAAACACCAGCAGCACAAAGACAAAGATGCACAGATAGATGCCTGCGCTGACGAACCCTTCAAAAGAGCGCTCCTGCTCGGTGATGTCCATCTCACCATGCTTGTGTTCGTCCATCGAACCCTCCGTCGGCCGCTGCGTCAGAGGCGTTTTACCGCCAAGTCAGTTTCCATGCCATTGCCAAACGCCATCTGCGTCGATTTCGCGCCGCGCCCGGCCGGCATGGTGCAGCGCATTGAGATGGGCAAGCGTCTCGGACAGGGCCAGGCCATACTCGGCATCGCCGATCTCGCGCTTGAAGAGGGTCACAAAACAGTCCGGCGCGCGCCGCGGCACCTCCAGAAACGCCTCGATCCGGTCAAGTGCCGAGACATGGTTGTCGATGAGCTGATCGAGCCGCGCCGCCAGCCCGGTGAAGGGGGTCTTGTGCCCCGGCAGCACCAGATGATCGGGCCGGGCATGGGCGCGCAGATCGCGACAGGCGGCGATCCACTCGCTCACCGGATCGGCATCGGCTTCGGTCAGATAGACGCCCAGATGCGGCGAGATCCCAGGCAGGATCTGATCGCCGGCCAGGACCAGCGGGCCGTCTTCCTCCCACAGCGTCACATGTTCGGGCGCATGGCCATGGCCCACCCGCACCTGCCAGCGTCGCCCGCCCAGTACGATCACCTCACCGGCCCGCACCCGGGTGTATCCAGGATCGAAGGCAGCGACGACATCGGCAAAATTGAACGGCCGCTCATCGCGTCGCGCGGCCAGCCTCTCGGCGCTCATGCCCGATGCGGCGGCAAACGCCATAGAGGCGTCGCTGGGCCGGTCCTGAACATCAAGGGTCAGCATCCGGGCCATCAGGAAGGAGGTGCGCGATGTGATCAGCTCGGACCCGAACCGCGCCTGCAACACGCCGGCCAGGCCGATATGGTCGGGATGGTGATGGGTGATCAGCAGCCGCGTGACCGGACGGCCGCCGAGCGGGCCGGAAAGCGCCGCCTCCAGCGCCTCGCGGCCCTTCCGCCAGTCAAGCCCGGTGTCGACAAGCGTCCAGCCATCGGGCTCTTCCAGCGCAAAGACATTGACATGGTCGAGCTTCATGGGCAGCGGCAGGCGCAGCCAGAGCACGCCCTCGGCGATCTCGACCGCCTCCCCCGGACCGGGAGGATCGGCCCAGGGGTGGCGGATAAGGTCGCTCACGAGGCAGCGGCGTCAGCGGCCAGCGCTTCGGGCGCAAGAGCATAGAGCGTGCCGGCGCCCACGCAGGCCTCGGCACAGAGCCCGGCAATCCGCGGCAGATGCCGCTCGCGGTGATAGGCGGCCAGGGCCTCGGCTCGGAGATCGCCGGGGGCCAATGCGGCCGAGCGGTCGAGATACCGGGCCCCCAGCGCCAGGGCGAACGCGTCGAGATAGGCCGTGGCCCCCGCCGCCCGGTCCTGCGGGTCGGCGCCAAGCATCCAGCCCGTGGCATCGCGCAACGGCCCAAGGACGGCATCCGACACGCCCGCTTCGGCCATCTCCTCGATCAGCGCCTGCGCCACGGCCCCGCCATCGGCAAGCTTGCGGCCCACCAGATCGAGCGCCTGGATGCCGTTCGTGCCCTCATAGATCGTCGTGACCCGCACATCGCGCAGGAATTGCGCGGCGCCCGTCTCCTCGACAAACCCCATCCCGCCATGGATCTGGATGCCCAGATCGGCCACCTCGCAGCCGGCATCGGTGCCGAAGGCCTTGGCGATGGGGGTCAGGAAGGCGGCCCGGTCGGCCCAGCGGCCACGCTCGCCCTCGGGTGCGGCCCGCGCCATGTCGAGGCTGAAGGCGCAATCGAGGCAGATCATCCGGGCCACAGCGGTCAGCGTCTGCATGCGCATCAGCATCCGGCGCACATCGGCATGATCGGCGATCGGCCCGCGGCCATCCCCTGTCGGCGTGCGGCCCTGCTTGCGGTCAAGCGCGAAGGCCAGCGCCTTCTGGCAGGCAGCTTCGGCAATGCCCACGCCCTGCACGCCGACGCCCAGGCGGGCATTGTTCATCATGGTGAACATGCAGGCCATGCCGCCATGCTCGGGCCCGACCAGCCAGCCGGTGGCGCCGTCAAACTCCATCACACAGGTGGGCGAACCATGCAGGCCCAGCTTATGCTCAAGGCTGACCACCCGCAGGCTGTTGGGCTTGGCCGGACTGTCGCCGGTGTCGATCAGCTTGGGCACGATGAAAAGCGACACGCCCCGGGTGCCCTTGGGCGCATCGGGCAGCCGCGCCAGCACCAGATGCAGCACATTGCCGGCCAGGTCATGATCGCCCCAGGAGATGTAGATCTTCTGGCCCGAGATCTTGTAGCTGCCATCGCCGACCGGTTCGGCCTTGCTGCGCAGCGCGCCGACATCCGAACCCGCCTGCGGTTCGGTCAGGTTCATGGTGCCGGTCCATTCGCCCGAGACCAGCTTTGGAAGCCAGTTTTCCCGTACCCAGTCCGGCGCGTGATGCTCCAGCGCCTCGATCTGGCCTTGGCTTAAGAGCGGGCAGAGCGAAAGCGACAGGCAGGCCGAGGCAAACATCTCTCCCACCGCCGAGCCCAGCGTCTGGGGCAGGTCCATGCCGCCATTCTCGGCCTGCGCACAGATCCCAACCCAGCCGCCTTCGGCAATCGCGGTATAGCCCTCGGCATAGCCCGGCGCGCTGCGCACCACGCCGTTTTCAAGCCGTGCGGGGTGCAGATCGCCCGGGCGCTGCAGCGGCGCGAGGACATCGGCGGCGATGCGGCCGGCCTCGCCCAGCACGGCCTCAACCGTCTCCGGCGTGGCCTCAGCAAACCGCTCGGTCTGGGCCAGGCGCTCAGCCCCGATCACCGCCATCGACCGGCGGAACGCATCAAGAGGCGCGCGGTAGCTCATCTGTCCAACCTCCTTGCTCGGGCGGAACCCGCATGATCCCTTGCACCGCGCGGTGGCTTGGTGTGCTGTTGATCTGCGGCACAGGCGATACGATGTGTCGCGGAGCGAGACTAGGACGGCACGGGCCGAGGAACAAGATGAACGCGACGTCACGCCCCCTGGCCGATGGCCGCATCGACCCTGCGTCGATGACTGCGACACGGCGGCTGGCCGCGGATGCGCCCGGCCTTGCCGAGGCGGCGGCGCTGCTGCGCGCGGGCGCGTTGGTGGCCTTCCCGACCGAGACTGTCTATGGGCTGGGCGCGGATGCGTTGTCCGAGCGCGCGGTCGCGGGGGTGTTTGTGGCCAAGGGCCGGCCCGACCACAACCCCTTGATCCTGCATGTGCCCGATCTGGCGGCTGCCGAGGCGCTGGGCGAGATGTCGCCGCTGGCCCGCTTTCTTGCCGGGCGGTTCTGGCCCGGCGCGCTGACCCTGGTCTTGCCGCGGCGCGCAGGCGCAGGGGTGGCGGCGCAGGCCACGGCCGGGCTCTCCACCCTGGCGTTGCGCGTGCCCGCGCATCCGGTTGCCCTGGCGCTTTTGCGCGCGGTGCAGCGGCCCGTCGCGGCGCCCTCGGCAAACCCGTCGGGTCGGATCAGCCCGACCACGGCCGACCATGTTCTGGCCGGGCTCTCGGGCCGCATTGCCGCGGTGGTCGATGGCGGTGCCTGCCCGGTCGGGATCGAATCGACCGTGCTCTCGGTCATCGGCGATGCGGTGACGCTGTTGCGCCCGGGCGGGATCTCGCGGGAGGCCATTACCGCTACGCTCGACGAGGCCGGGGCGGCGCCGCTGCTTTCACCGACCGCTGGCGCCGCGCAGGCGGCAGATCCGGCCGCAGGCGGCGCGCATCCGCCCAACCCGGCACCGGCCGCACCTGGCATGCTGGCCTCGCATTACGCGCCGCGCGCCGCGCTGCGCCTGAACGCGCAGGCACCGGCGCCGGGCGAGGCCTGGCTGGGCTTTGGCCCCGATCCGGCCCTTGGGGCGGCAACGCCGCGCCGCAACCTGTCACCCGCAGGTGATCTTGACGCGGCCGCCGCCGCGCTCTTTGCCCATCTCCATGCGCTCGATGCGGCATTGGCGGGGCGCGGCACCATCGCGGTCGCCCCCATCCCGCAGCATGGGCTGGGGCGCGCGATCAATGACCGTCTGAGGCGGGCCGCGGCCCCACGGCCGATCACGGGCGATGACAGTGCACAGGACTGAGACCCGCCCCGCCGCGGCGCTGATGCCGGCCGATGGCAGGTTCCTCGACGGCCTGTCCGCGGGGTTGGGCCGCGCCATCCTGCGCCCCGCGGCACCCCGGGATCTGGAAGAGCCCCGCGGCCGCATGGCCGGCCAGGCCGGCGGCGTCGCGCTCCCGCGCTCAACGGCCGATGTGGCCGAGATCATCCGCGCCTGCGCCGCAGCCCGTGTCGGCATCGTGCCCCTGGGCGGCGGCACGGGGCTGGTCGGTGGACAGGTCAAGCCCGACGGCCCGCCGCCGCTGCTGCTGTCGCTTGAACGGATGGCGGCGATCCGCGCCGTGCTGCCCCAAGAAGACGCGCTGATTGCCGAGGCCGGCGCCACGCTCGCCGCGGTGCAGACGGCCGCCGAGGCCGCGGGCCGGCTCTTTCCGCTGTCGCTGGCCTCGGAGGGAAGCTGCCGCATCGGCGGCAATCTGGCGACCAATGCGGGCGGCACGCAGGTGCTGCGCTATGGCAATGCCCGCGATCTGTGCCTGGGGCTGGAGGCGGTGCTGGCCGACGGGTCGGTGCTGAACGGTCTCAAAACCCTGCGAAAGGACAATACCGGCTATGACCTGCGGCATTTGCTGATCGGCTCGGAAGGCACGCTGGGCATCATCACCGCGGCCAGTCTGCGGCTGTTCGCCCAGCCCCACGCGCGGGCGACCGCCTGGCTGGAAACCGCCGATCCCGACGCGGCCCTGGCCCTCTTCCGGCAGATGCGCGACGGTCTTGGCGAGGAGATCACCGGGTTCGAGCTGATGCACCGCACTGGATTGGCGTTTCTCGCCCAACATCTTCCGCAGATCGAACCGCCCTGCCGCCAGGGCGAATGGTTCGTGCTGATCGAACTGTCGGGCGGCCGGCACGCGCAACCCGACGTCGCGCTGGAACGCGAACTTGCCGCTTCCATGGAGGCCGGGCTCGTCACCGACGGCGTCATTGCGCAATCCGAGGCCCAGCGCGCGGCATTCTGGGCGGTGCGCGAATCAATCCCCGAGGCGAACCGGCAGCGCGGCGCCATCGCCAGCCATGACATCTCGCTGCCCATTGGCCGCATCCCTGCCTTCATCGGCATGGCCGGCGATGTGCTGAAGCGGATCGCGCCGGGGCTGGTCATCAACTGCTTCGGGCATCTGGGCGACGGCAACCTGCACTACAATCTGTTCCCGCCCGACGGCCTGTCGCGCGAGGCATTCGACGACCGCCGCGCCGCGCTGACCGAGGCGGTTCACACGCTGGTCGATGCCGAGGGCGGCTCGGTCAGCGCCGAGCACGGGGTCGGCCGGTTCAAGCGTGCGGATCTCATCCGCTTCGGCGATCCGGCAAAGCTTGCCGCGATGCGGGCGGTGAAATCGGCGCTCGATCCGCTGGGCATTCTCAATCCGGGGGCGGTGCTGGACCCCGAGATACAATGATCTGATCGCCCACAGAAACGCAGAAGGCGCTGAGAACAGGGCGAATCATGGCATCTTTGTTCGGGTCGAGCCGCGTTCAGAATGTGGGGCAGGGTTGTCTTGGGCGGTCCCCAGAGGCCATTTTTGCCGCCGGCGCCAAGGACCTGTCATGCCCTTGGTATCAGCAGGCGCCTCTCAACACGGGGCCACAGGAATCGTCGCGCCCTCTGCTCGGTGTATGGCCAGAACAGAGGGCGCAGGGATCGGAATGTGAATGCCGATCTGCAAGCAGCGTTCCGACAAAGCCGGAATGCGTCTTGGATAAATCGCTCTTGGTTGCCAGAAGTTTACTCCATGCCCGAAAATCATCGCTGACCTGCCCGGCACAGATGCCCATCCGCAACACCCCCGTCCTGCACATCCATGCTGGCCTGCCGAAGACCGGCACATCGGCCATCCAGAGAGTGCTGCGCGACAATCGCGACGCGCTGCTGGCGCATGGCGTGCTGGTCCCACGGACTGGTCAGCGCGAGGACGGGCCGCATCACACCCTGCTTGCCGCACTTGCCGGGGTCGCAGCGCCGGGACGCCGCGTGGCCCTGCAACAGCTGCGCGATGAGATCGGCGCGGCCCGGCCGCATGCGGTGCTGATCAGCTCGGAGCTCTTCATCCCTTTGCTGCGCAGCCTTCTATTGGGATCTGCGCTGCGCGCGCTGGCCCGCGACGGGCTGAGACTGCAGCTGCATCTCTGCCTCCGCCCGCAGGCGGATCTGCTGAACTCGGCCTATCCGCAGCTGTTGCAGACCACGCTCCTGCCGCTGCCATTCGCGCGGATGCTGGCGCTGCGCCGGCGTCTTGGGGATTTTGAGCGCAGCGTCGCGCGGCTGGCGCGGGTCGCGCCGGTTGCCCTGCACGCCTACACTCCCGCCGGGTCGCGCAGTGCCCCCTGGCAGCCGTTGCTTCTGGCCGCCGGTCTGGACCGGGGGTCACTCAGCGCGCTTACCGAGCCGGGGCAGATCAACCCGAGCCTCGGTCCGCTGGGCACGCTCTTTCATTTGGAAACCGCCCGGCGGCTTGCCCAGACCGCCCCGCCCAGACGGCTCAGCCAACGGCTTGCGGCGCGTGCGGCGCTCCTGCCGCTCGGCATGGGGCTGGAGCCGGAGCCCGCGCCCTTCACCGGGCTCGACGCGGCCCGCGCCGAACAGATCTGGGCGGAGTTCGCGGCCGGCAATGAGAGATTGGCCGCGCGGTTTTGGGAGATGTCTTGGGATGAGACCTTTGCTGCGGAAAAGGCGCAGGTCTGGCAGCCGAATGCGCGGGCGCGCGCCGATCTGAGCGCGGGCGAAGCCGCGTCCCTGGCCGGGGCGGTGGATCATGCGACAGGCCTGGCGGCGGCGGCCGTGCATTCGGCACAAGCGGCGCGTTCGGTGCAGCGCCGACTGGCCGATACCGCCGCCGATTGGGCCTTGCGCCGGATGTTTCGCGCGTCGGCCCGGTGATCCCTGGGCCAGAGCCCGGCTTCTGCGCCGTGCCCAGATCGGCCCGCACAAATTGCCCCGCACAGATCGGACCCGCTCGGCTTGGCCCCGCAAAGATCGGCCCACCCGGTTGGGCCCGCTCGGCCTCAACCCGCCCCGCCCGGCCCCGCTCAATCCCAAGGGCTAGCGCGACCGCGCGATGGTGAAATGGGCCAGACGCCGCAGCGGATCCGCCGGCGGGCCGAACGCCTCAAGCCGCGACAGCGCCTCCTCCACGCAGGACCCGGCCTGTGCCCGCGCCCCCTCCAGGCCCAGCAGCGAGACGAAGGTCGCCTTCCCGGCGGTTTCATCCTTGCGCAGACGCTTGCCCGCCTCGGCCGCATCGCCGGTCACATCCAGAATGTCGTCATGGATCTGGAACGCAAGGCCAAGGGCCTGCGCATATCCCACAAGCTCTGCCCGCGCCCGCGCGCCCGCCGCGCCCAGAATTGCGCCGGCCTCGGCAGAATACCCGATCAGCGCCCCGGTCTTGAGCGCCTGCAACCGGGTGATCTCGTCCAGGCTGAGCGGCGCATCGGCCGATTCCGCAGCGATGTCGAGCGCCTGACCGCCGACCATGCCCGCCGCCCCCGCCGCCCGCGCCAGGCTGGCGCAGAGGGCTGCCCGGATCTCGCCCTCCTTATGAGTGGCCGGATCGGCCAGAATGCCAAAGGCGAGGCATTGCAGCGCGTCGCCTGCCAGCACGGCCGTGGCCTCGTCCCAGCGCCGGTGCAGCGTGGGACGGCCGCGGCGCAGATCATCGTCATCCATGCAGGGAAGATCGTCATGCACCAGGGAATAGGCGTGCAGGCATTCAATGGCGGCCGCAACGCGCAGCGCCTGCAGGGGTGGCACGGCAAAAAGCGCGGCAGCCCCCAGGGTCAGAAAAGCGCGCATCCGCTTGCCCGGTCCCAGGGCTGCATAGCGCATGGCCTCGGCAATCCGGGCATCGCCATCCTGGGGCCGGGGCAAGAGCGTTTCCAGACAGCCCTCGACCCGCGCCGCCGCGCTCGCCAGCTCTGCTGTGAACGCATCCGACATCCCCTGCGCGCCCGGACCCTGCCGCCCGGATCAGTCGTAATCGACCGGTGTGGCCCCGGTCGGCGCGCGGTCTGTGCCTCCATCCGGCCCGCCCGGCCCACCCGCATTGCCCTGTGGGCCGAGGGTGATTTGCGCAACCCGGTCTTCGGCGGCTTTGAGCTTGGCATCGCAATGGCCGCGCAGCGCGTCGCCCCGCTCATAAAGCGCAATCGATTCCTCAAGCGGCACATCGCCGGTCTCAAGCTTGCGGACAATGCCCTCAAGTGCCGTCATCGCCTCCTCAAAGCTCATCTCGGCGACGGCGTCATGGCCGGGCTCTGCGGATGGGCTCGGCGTCTCGGGCGCGGTGTCCTTGCTCATGCCCCATGCTCCATCAACACCTGAAGATGCGCGGCCAGCGACCCCGCGAGGCCGCCAAGATCATACCCGCCCTCCAGCGTGGCCACCAGACGGCCCTCGCAATGCCGGTCGGCCAGGCCGCACAGCGCCCGGGTGAGCTTTGCAAAATCCGCCTCGCGCCACATCAGACTGGCAAGCGGGTCGTCGGCATGGGCGTCAAACCCGGCCGAGATGATCAGGAACTGGGGCGCAAAGGCCTCGATCGCCGGCACGATCTCGGCCTCGGTCAGCGCGGCAAGCACGCGCCCGTCCGACCCGGAATTGAGCGGCAGGTTGACGATCTGGCCATGCGCGCCGCGCTCGGACCGCGCCCCGCTGCCGGGAAAAAGCGGCATCTGATGGGTGGAGAGGAACATGATCCGCTCATCCTCCCAGACCAGATCCTGGGTTCCGTTGCCGTGATGCACGTCGAAATCGACAATGGCGACCCGGTCGAACTCGCCCAGTTCCAACGCCTTGCGCGCCGCGATCACGGCATTGCCAAAGAGGCAGAACCCCATCGCGCGTTCGGTTTCGGCATGATGCCCGGGTGGACGGCCGGCAACAAAGGCATTGGACGCAGCGCCCGACAGCACCATCTCGACCGCCCGCGCCGCACCACCGGCCGCCCGCAGGGCCGCATCGAAGGTGCCGGGCGACATGTGGGTGTCGGGATCGAGGCTCACAAACCCCTCTTCCGGCGCGGCCGCGCGCAACCGGTCGATATAGGATTGCGGATGGGCCAGCTGCAAAAGCGTGTCATCGGCCAGGGGCGCAAGCTCGCGCAGCAGCGGATCGAAACGCGGATCCTCCAGCGCACGGTTGATCGCGACAAGCCTGTCGACCCGCTCGGGATGCCCGGGGGGCATCACGTGATCCAGAAAATCGGTGTGGCTGATGAACGCGGTGGTCATAAAGCTCCCCTGTGGGGCTCAGACTAGCGGCTCGCCCCGCGGGCAGCAACCGCAACGGGATGGTGCGCAACCTGGGCGCGCAACCCGTGCGCGCGAGTTGGGCGCGCGAGCGGGGCGCGCGACCCGGGCACGCGGCCGGAACCCGGCGACCGGCCCTCTCCGTGGGCGCATCACCCGTCGCGATCGGCATCCATAAAGGCACGCAGCCGGCGCAGATCGGGCAGCAGCCGGTCGGGCAGGCCGCTCTCCAACGCCGCCTCAAGCCGGGCCAGATCGGGCCCCAGGGCGGCGATGGCCGCATCGCGAAACGCCCGTCCCCGCGGCGTGATGTAGACAAGTTTCGAGCGCCCGTCCCGCGGGTGTGGCTCAAAGCTCACCAGACCCCTCTCCTCCAGCACGCTCAGCGTGTGGGTCATCGTGGTCTTGGGCACCTGAAAGGCACGCGCAAGGTCCAGCGGGCTGCGCCCATCGCCCAGGCGCACGAAATGGTTGAGCACGGAAAACTGCGGCAGGGCGAGACCTTCGGGCATGCGCGCCTCGAACGCGGCCCGGGACAATTGCGCGATGATCCCGATCTCGTTGAAAAGCTGAAACCAGCCCTCTCCGGGCCGTTTTGGTTGCTGCTCCGGCGCTGGCTGCGCGAGATAGGCCTCGAAGGCGGCATCGGGCAGAAACCAGTGCGAGGCCTCCAGCGAGATGTCAACATAGCGAAAAAACCCCTCCGGCCGGTCGAGATCGAGCAGATAGGGCGGCGTCCCGGTCAATTGGCTGTCATAGAGCATCTCGGCAAGGTCAACAGGATCGCGCGCCACGGCTCGGATGAACTCGGTCAGGAAAACGCCACGCACGTCTTGTTGGTCGCGCGTGTGCTCGCTGGGGATCAGGCCATAGGCCTGAATGCTGCCCCGACCGCGCGTATCGAGGTTCAGGCGGGTAAAGAGGCAGGCCGGCTCGCGCGCCAACACCGCATAGCGCAGCGCGCGGTGCCACAGGGCCTGAAGGCCGGCAAGATCGAGCGGCCCCGGGTCGCACAGGAAGTTTTCCTGCAACTCTCCCGCCTGGATCTCGCCCCAGCCGGCCGGATCGTCGGTGTCGGGCACGCGTTCCTTGGGGGCACGGATCGAAAACTCGGCCATCACGCTCCTAGCCGCGGAGCTTTGCCTCGATCGGCCAGCGCGGCGTCTTTGACACAGGCTCGGCATAGCCCAGCCGCCCCAGCATCTGCACGGTCTCGCCAGGCTGCGCAAGCAGCGCATGGGCCTGGTCATAAAGCTCGGCCATCTCAGGATATTCCTGCAACGCCTGGCTGACCGGGTGCAGCGCCATGCCCGCCGCGGTCGTGGCAAGGTTGAGCCGCAGCCAGTCGCGCCCGGCGGCAATCTGGTCGGGCCGGCTGTTGCCCGGGGTCGCCAGCCAGATGAAGGCGGGGGTGTTTTCAAAGATCGGCGCGTACATATCGACGCCGCTCTGCCAGCTTTGCCCGCCAATGTCGCGCAGGTTTTCATGGGTGAGCAGACCGGCCAGCATCAGCGTCTCCAGGAACGGGCCGCCCAGATCGATACCGTCCGGGTTGGCTTCGATCTCGGCCTTGCCCAGCCGCATCACATCGACCGATTCCAGATAGGCGGCAGGGGTGTTCATCTCGACCTGGAACGCCTCCCAGCCAAGCGCGCGCAGCGCCGCGACCTGCGCCGGATCCACCGTGCCATCCGCACGCACATAGGCCAGCGCATCGGTCAGGGACGCGAGATCCGCCGCTGCCACCGGGCGGGTCATGTCGAAAGGCTCTTTGGTCGAGCGGCGCTGGAGCGCATGGGCAAAAAGCGGATCGGGGGTGCCGCCTGGCCCCAGCTTGGCTGTGAAAACCGGTGCCGCACCGGCAAGAGCGGCCGTCTCACCCTCCGGAAATAGAACGATCTCGCACGAATTGCCGTCCTGGGCGGCGGCCTGGACCATCAGTTCCAGAAAACAGCCCAGCCCGATGGTGATCTGACGGTTCAGCGGGTCGGTCGCGGGCAAGAGCCGCGTCGTGTCCAGCGAGACCAGGATGTCGTCCTCGCCCGGCAAATCCACGATCCAGGGCTGCTGATTGTGTGGGTTCGGCGCCAGAATGGCCCAGGAGAGCGCGCGGCGGCGTTTTTCGGTGTAGTTGCCCGCTGTTTCCCAGGGCGCCAGGGCGCGGGAGGGTGTGCGGGTCACAGCAAACCCGGCGCCCGCGGCGGTTGCAGCGACGATCACGCCACCGCCGGCAAGGGCGAGCATTTTTCGGCGGGAGAGGGGCATCCGATCCTCCATTTTAATTCGATATCGGACTATTTAAGCACAACACTTCAAAGGTCAAGTACGAGATCGAACCTAAATCGCCTGGAACCGGTGCCGCCCTAGTCGGGCGCCAGCATATAGCCGGCCCCGCGCACCGTTTGCAGATAGCGCGGCGCCTTGGGATCGGCCTCGATCTTGCGGCGCAGACGCGTGATCTGCACATCGACCGCCCGCTCCTGCACCCCTTCATCGGCGCGGCCCAGCTCCTCGACCAGCCGCGCCCGGCTGACCGGCTGATGCGGCTGGGCCGAGAGAATGCGCATCAGCGCAATCTCGGTCGAGGTCAGGCGCACCAGATCCGCCCCGCGCCACAGCTCGGCACGCGCCGCGTCATAGCGCACATCGCCCAGCATCAGGGCACGCGTCTCGGGCGCATCGCTTTCGGTCGGCGCGGCACGGCGCAAGATCGCGTTGATCCGCAAAAGCAGTTCGCGCGGCTCGAACGGCTTGGCCAGATAGTCGTCGGCCCCCGATTCCAGCCCCTCGATCCGGTCGCTCGTCTCGCCGCGCGCCGTGAGCAGGATGACCGGCGTCGCACCCTGCTCGCGCAGCCAGCGGGTCAGCGAGAACCCGCTTTCCCCGGGCATCATCACATCGAGAATGACAAGATCGAAGGCCAGCCCGTCCATCAGGCGCCGCGCATGGGCGGCATCGCGCGCCACGCTGACCCAAAGCCCGTTGCGCGACAGAAACCGCGCCAGAAGCTCGCGGATGCGCTGATCGTCGTCGACCACAAGGATATGGCTGTCGCGCTCCATCAGCCGCGATCCTCGCGCCGCTCCAAAAGCTCAAGCACCCGCCCGCGTTTTTCGGGCTCCATCATTCCCTCCAGCACGCGGCGAAAGCCGCTCACAGCCTCGGCCCCCGCCTCGCGCCAGGCCCGGCGCACCCGCGCGCGCTGCGCCTCCGAGAGGGCGCGTTCCAGCGCCTCGCCACGCTCGGTCAGCGACAACAGGCGATGGCGGCGGTCCTCGGTTCCAACGCGGCTGTCGACCAACCCGTCGGTGACAAGCTGACGCAGCACCCGGTTGAGCGACTGTTTGGTGACCCCCAGAACGTCGATCAGCTGCGCCACGGTCAGGCCCGGCCAGCGATTGATGAAGTGAATGGCCCGGTGATGCGCCCGGCCATAGCCCTGTTCGTCGAGAATGCGGTCTGCATCCGAGGTGAAGGCCTGATAGGCAAAGAACATCAGCTCGATCCCTTGGCGCAGCTGCTCATCGGTCAGATAAAGCTGCCGCTCGCTGCCCGCGGACCCATGTGACCGGCCCGTCGTGGTGCCATGTGCGTGCACTGACATTGTGTTTCCTTCACCCGTTTGGAGGCATTTTATGTCAGAGATGTTGACACTCCAAGATGCGAATGATAGCCGAGATTCACGGTGTCGAGACATTTCCTGTCGGAATGAGTACGTTTCACGAAATATCGTGAAATTTGATCGATCGGCGCCGGAGGAGCGAGGAGAAACACGGTGCCGATACCTTTTGACGATCGCGACGGCTGGATCTGGATGGATGGCGCACTTGTGCCCTGGCGCGAGGCCAAGGTCCATGTGCTGACGCATGCGTTGCATTACGGCTCCTCGGTGTTTGAAGGCGAGCGCGCCTATGGCGGCGTGATTTTCGAGAGCCGCGCGCATTCAGAACGGCTGTTGAACTCGTGCCGCCTGCTCGACATTCCCACGGCCTATGACGTCGACGCGATCGAGGCGGCAAAGGCCGAGGCCATGCGGGCCAATGGCCTGTCGGATGCCTATGTGCGGGCGCTGTGCTGGCGCGGCTCGGGCACCGATATGGGTGTCGCATCGGCGGCAAACCGCACGCATCTGGCGATCGCGGTCTGGGAATGGGGTGCCTATTACGGGGCGGCCAAAATGCGGGGCGCAAAGCTCGACATCTCCGAATGGAAGCGGCCGAGCCCTGAAACGGCGCCCTATCAGGCCAAGGCCTCCGGGCTCTACATGATCTGCACGCTGTCCAAACATGTCGCCGAGGCCAAGGGCTGTTCGGACGCGCTGATGATGGATTACCGCGGCTATGTCGCCGAAGCGACCGGCGCCAACATCTTCTTTGTCAAGGACGGCAAAGTGCACACGCCATTGCCCGATTGTTTTCTCGATGGCTTCACCCGCCAGGCGGTGATCGGTCTTCTGAAAGCCCGTCAGATCGAGGTGGTTGAGCGCCACATCCTGCCCGGCGAGCTGGAAGAGTTCGAACAATGCTGGTTGACGGGAACCGCAGCGGAGGTCACACCGGTCGGTGAAATCGGTGCGTACAGCTTCGAGGTCGGAGCGCTGACACGGACGATTGCGGAAGATTACGAAAAACTTGTCCGCAAGGCCGCCTGATCCTCGCCCAGATTCTCTGCGTAACTCATCAAGGGGTTCAGGTGAGGAGGGGAGTACGGGTTATGACGATTGGGCAATCGATGCGCCGCTTGGGTCGGAAACGAGGCTGCGGACCGGCGGCGTCGCGCAGGCCGGGTCGGCCGGGTCGGGTGAGAGCGCCGCTGGCAGCCCTGCTGGCCGCGCTTATCGCTGCGGCGCCGACAGCAGAGGCTGAGGCGAGCGAGCGGCTGGCCTTTCGCGTGGATCTCGGCATTCTGAGCGTCGCCCGCGGCGAGCTCAACATCCGCCGCGACGGGCCGGTGACCCGGATGAACGGCGCGGCCACCGCCTTCGGGCTCGGCGCGCTTTTTTCCAGCTTCTCCGTGCGCAACTCGGTTCATTACCTGGCCGATGGCAGCCGCCGGGTGAAGGTTGAGGTGATCAGCGGCTCGGACCGGAGCCTGCGCGATATGGCCTGGGCCGCGGACGGCACCCCGGTGGTGCTGGCCGCCGGGGAGGAAGACCCCGATGGCGGGCCGCTCACGCCGATCCCGGCGGGCGAGACCCAGGACACGGTCGACCCGTTCTTTCCCATCCTCGACATGATGGCGCGTCTCGACAAAGGGCTCGACTGCGCCGGCACCTACCGCATCTATGACGGCACCCGGCGCTACAATCTGCGCTTTGCCGATCTTGGCACGGCCGAGCTGAACGGTGACCGCAACTGGACCTATTCGGGACCGGCGAATCGCTGCAGCATGCATTTCATCCCGGTGGGCGGCTTTGAACAGGACCGGGAATTCACCGAGGATGAAATCGACCGGCAGATCTGGTTTGCACGCTTTGACGAGCGTTTTGTGCCGGTGCGCTTTGCGGTGGATTGGGCGCTGGGCACAGCGGTCGCCCGCATCGACCTCGACACAGCACGCTGAACCCGGCGACGTTGCCGGTGCTCGTGTTCATGCCCTTGCGCGTGCCCAATACCAGGCGCGGGCTTGGGCTAAAGCCGGCCGCGTTTCCCCGGGTTTTGCCCTGAAATCGGCCCGGCAGCGCCTGTCTTGAGAAAGTCACGTTTACCGGATAGCGTTACTCTATTGCCGCTCAAGACGGTGACGCATCGGAGGATCAACTGCTGTCAGATAACACGCATGCGGGGCGTGACATGCCCGCAGACCCGCTGACCGGCCAGACCTGCGGCGCAGGCGTTGCCGGAGCGACGGAGAGCGACGCGCTGCTCTCGCTCATTCTCA
Source organism: Pseudomonadota bacterium (assembly GCA_038521775.1). GTDB lineage: Bacteria > Pseudomonadota > Alphaproteobacteria > Rhodobacterales > Rhodobacteraceae > J013. Next base: position 16,403 of record JBCBKN010000004.1, read on the forward strand.
CATCGCTTGAAGACGACAAGGCCGAGGATATCGTGCAGATCGATCTGCGCGGTCGCTCCAGCGTGGCCGACCATATGGTCGTGGCCTCGGGCAGATCGTCGCGGCAGGTCGCGGCCATTGCAGAGAAGCTCGTCGAGCGGGTGAAGGCGATGACCGGAACGCGCCCGCGCGCCGAAGGCATGGAGACCGCCGATTGGGTGCTGATCGATGCCGGCGATGCGGTCGTGCATGTGTTCCGCCCCGAGGTGCGCGAGTTCTATCAGCTCGAAAAGATGTGGCTGCCACAGGGCGAGGCGGTGAAACGGGCGCTGGGCTCGGCCTGACCCCTGCCGCGTTTCATCACCCAATCACGCTGAGCTTTTCCGGTCTGCACGCGCGCCGCAGGCGGGGATGCTCCCGATGCGGGTGACGATCTGCGCCGTTGGCCGGCTGCGCGACGCGCCCGAGGCGGCATTGACGCGCGCCTATCTCGACCGGTTCGACAAGGCGGGGCGCAGTCTCGGGCTGGGCCCGGCCACCCTGCGCGAGGTTGAGGATCGCAAGGGCGGCGGAGCGGGTGCCGAGGCTGCACTTCTGGATCAGGCGCTTCCGCCCCAGGCCCGGATCTGCGCGCTTGATGAGCGCGGGCGGATGCTCGGCTCGCCTGAATTTGCCGCGTTGATCGCGCGTTGGCGCGACGATGGCGCGCGCGACGCGGCCTTCGTGATCGGCGGGGCGGATGGGCTGACGGACGAGCTGCGCGCCCGGGCGGACCAGGTGCTCGCGCTCGGCCCCATGGTCTGGCCGCACCGGCTGGCCCGCGTGATGCTGGCCGAACAGCTTTACCGGGCCGCCACGATTTTGGGGGGCGGGCCCTATCACCGCGGCTGAGTGCGCGCGCCCTTGCCGCGATGCCGCCGCATCGCTACAGGATGTCGGCGCGCGGGGAGCAGCATGGTCAAGGAGGCAGCGGTATGGCATCCAAACCCGTGATCCTGTGCATCCTCGATGGCTGGGGCCAGCGCGCGCCAGCCAGCGACAATGCCATCACCCAGGCCCGCACGCCGAATTTCGACCGGCTGATGGCGCGCTGTCCGGCAACGCTTCTGACCGCGCATGGACCCGATGTCGGCCTGCCCGAGGGGCAGATGGGCAATTCCGAGGTCGGGCACACCAATATTGGCGCAGGCCGCGTCGTCTGGATGGATCTGCCCCGCATCGACAATGCCATCGAAGAGGGCGGCTTTGACGCAAACCCTGCCCTGACGGGCTTTGTCGACGCGTTGCGCCGCAGCGGCGGAACCGCGCATCTGGCCGGGCTCGCCTCGCCCGGCGGGGTGCATGCGCATCAGCGGCACATTGCGCGGGCCGCCCATGTGATTGCCGCCGCCGGCATCCCCGTGGCCATCCATGCCTTCACCGACGGGCGCGATGTGGCGCCGAAATCGGCCCATATCGACATCGCCGCGCTGGCCGAGGCCCTGCCCGAGGCCGCCCGCATCGCGACCATCAGCGGGCGGTACTATGCAATGGACCGTGACCAGCGGTGGGAGCGGGTCAAGGCGGCCTGGACCGCCATGGTGCTGGCCGAGGGTCGCGGCGCCTATAATGCCCGCGAGGCGGTGGTCGGCGCCTATGACCGCGGCGAGACCGATGAGTTCGTGAAACCGACCTGCCTGCGCGGCCATCGCGGCATGCAGGATGGCGACGGCCTCCTCTTTCTCAACTTCCGGGCGGACCGGGCGCGCGAGCTTCTCACCGCCCTGATCGATCCCGATTTCGACGGGTTCGCCCGCGAGCGGGTCCCGAACTTCGCTGCAGTTTGCGGTATGGTGGCCTATTCCGACGCGCTGGCCGCGCGCATGGCGGTGATGTTCCCGCCGCAGAGCATCGAGAACACCCTGGGCGAATGGGTCTCGGCCCGGGGGCTGCGCCAGCTCCGCCTTGCCGAGACGGAGAAATACCCGCATGTGACCTTCTTTCTCAATGGCGGGCGCGAGGCGCCGTTTGCGGGCGAGACGCGGCATATGGCGCCCAGCCCGAAGGTCGCGACCTATGATCAGGCCCCCGAAATGGCTGCGGCCGAAGTGACCGAGCATCTGGTTGCTGCGATTGCCAGCGGGGCGCAGGATCTGATCGTGGTCAATTACGCCAATCCCGACATGGTCGGGCATACCGGCGATCTGGCCGCGACGATCCGCGCCTGCGAGGCGGTGGATGCCGGTCTTGGCGCGGTGCTGTCCGCGCTGGAGGCGGCGGGCGGCGCCATGCTGCTGACCGCCGATCACGGCAATGCCGATATGATGAGCGACCCCGAAACCGGCGGGCCGCACACCGCGCATACGCTCAACCCGGTGCCCTGCATCCTGGTCGGCGGGCCTGCGGGCGCAGGGCTGCGCGATGGCGGACGTCTGTCCGACCTTGCGCCCACTCTCTTGGAGCTGATGGGCCTTGCTCAGCCCCCCGAGATGAGCGGCGAAAGCCTGATCGGGGGCAGCTCCTGACCGGTTCGCGCAGCGCCGCGTGGCGCATGGTCCTTCCGCTGCTGCTGGGGGCGGCTTTGTGTTTCGGCATCCCTGCCAGGGCCGCGGCGGGTGACTCGACCCCGGCTGAGCGACCGGCTGAGCGACCGGCTGAGCGAAATGTCGCCGCCGCGCAGGAGATGCGGGAGGCTGCCCAGGCATTGCAGCGCGCCGAGACCTCGCCGCAGGAATGGCGGCGCGCGTTCGATGCGGCCGTCCGGGGCCATTACCGCGCCGCGGCGGCGCTGCGGGCGGCCGCGCGCCAACTGGCCGCCCATCTGGCGCCTCTGAGCGCCGAGCGCGCCGACCTGACCGACCGGCTTGGCGCGGCGGTCACGGCGCTGCAGATGCTGGAACAGGCGCGGGCGTCGAGCTTGGCGCAGCCCGGCGGGGCGGTGTCGGCGGCGCGGGCGGGGCATCTCCTGGCCGCGCTGACCCTGGATCTGGACGCCCAGCTCCTCGCGCTTCAGCTTCAGATCGCCCAGATTGCCCAGCTGCGCGGACAGGCCGAGACGGCGCTGCAGGGCCTGGCCCGGACAGGGCGGCTTCTCGACGCAGCCAGGGCGCAGCACACCGCGGCGCGCGCGCCCGATCTTTCCGCTGTGACGGATGGTCTCGTCGCCCGGCTGACGGTGGATGCCGAGGCGCTCGACCGGCTTGCGGCGGGGGTGGCCGGCCTGCCGGTTGCGCCGCCGCCCACCGCCCAAGATGCCGCGCTGCCGCCGCCCCTGCGCGGCCGGCTGGCCGGCCCGGCCGAGCGCCTGCGGCTGTCGCCGGTGCGCACCGGCCCGGGGATGGTGCTGCTCGCCCGCCCCGGAACCCCGGTCTATGCCCCGGCGCTTTCCACCCTTCTGCATGCCGGCGAGCTGCGCGGCCAGGGCGGCATTGCCATCCTTGAGCTGGGCGAGGACCTCACTCTGGTCATGGTCGGGCTGGGCCGCATCGACCGGCGCGCGGGCGAGGTGCTTCACCCCGGCACACCGCTTGGTCTGCTTGGGGGCTTGCAAGCTGCCGATGAACTGCTTTTGATGCGCGAGACAGAGACGGCACGCGAAATGCCCGAACAGCCGCTCTATATAGAGATCCGACGCAACGGCGATCCGTTGGAAACCGCCCCCTGGTTTGCGTTGGACAGGTGAAGAAAGGAAGCCGATGAACAAGATCGCCTTGGCCACATTTGCCGGCGCCCTGGCTGGCGTTGCGACCATCACGCAGTTCGTCGAGCCGTTGGTGGCGCAGGAGAACCCGGCCGCCCGAAGCACCTATGAAAATCTCGACCTCTTCGGGGATGCGTTTGAGCGCATCCGCTCGGCCTATGTCGAGGAGATCGACGAAAGCGCGCTGATCGAGGCGGCCATCAACGGCATGCTCACCTCGCTCGACCCGCATTCAAGCTATCTGCCGCCCACCGATTTTGACGATATGCGCGTGCAGACCCGCGGCGAGTTCGGCGGGCTTGGCATCGAAGTCACGATGGAAAACGGCTTTGTTAAGGTCGTCTCGCCCATCGACGAGACGCCGGCCGCCGAAGCGGGCATCGAGGCGGGCGATTTCATCACCCATATCAATGGCGACTCAGTGCTCGGCATGAACCTCAATGAGGCGGTCGACCAGATGCGCGGCCCGGTGGGTTCGGACATCATCATCACCGTGGTGCGCGAAGGGGTCGATGAGCCCTTCGACGTCACCATCACCCGGGCCACGATCAAGATCCGCGCCAGCCGGGTGCGGCGCGAGGGCGATGCGGTGGTGCTGCGGGTGACGACCTTCAACGAGCAGACCTATGACCAGCTCGAAGAGGGGCTCAACGCCCAGATCGAGGCCGCGGGCGGCATCGACAATATCTCCGGCTTTGTGCTCGATCTGCGCAACAATCCCGGCGGGCTGCTCAGCCAGGCGGTGGCGATCTCGGATGCGTTCCTCGACAAGGGCGAGATCGTGTCGACCCGCGGCCGCGATCCCCAGCAGGGCGAGCGCTACAACGCCACCCCCGGCGATCTTGCGCAGGGCAAGCCGATCATCGTGCTGATCAATGAGGGCTCGGCCTCGGCCTCCGAGATCGTGGCCGGCGCGCTTCAGGACCATCGCCGCGCGATCCTCATTGGCGCGAAAACCTTCGGCAAGGGCTCGGTGCAGACAATCATGGCGCTGCAGGGCGGCGGCGCGATCCGCCTGACCACCCAGCGCTACTACACCCCCTCGGGCCGCTCGATCCAGGCGCTGGGCATCGAGCCCGATATCCTCATCGAAGAGCGCCGGCTGACCAGCGATGAGGAGAGCAACCCCAACCGTTCAGAGGATGATCTGCGCGGGCGGCTCGACAGCGCGCTTTCCGATGAGGAGCTGGAGCAGTTCGAGGAGGAGCGCCGCCGGCTTGAAGAGGCCGCACAGCTGCGCGCCGAGGATCTGCAGCTTGCCTATGCGCTGGACATGCTCAAGGGGCTGTCGGTGCTCAGCACCAACGAGTGAGCGGATCGCTCGACAAGAAAGGCGGGCGCGGCGAGCCGACGGCCGAGGAGATTGCGCGCCTGCCCTATCGCCCCTGCGTCGGGCTGATGTTGCTCAGCCCGGCCGGCCGGATCTTTGCCGGCCAGCGCATCGACAATCCCGGCCCCGCCTGGCAGATGCCGCAGGGCGGGGTGGATGAGGGCGAAACCCCGCGGGCGGCCGCTTTGCGCGAGCTGTGGGAAGAAACCGGGATCCGCGCCGAAAAGGTCGAGATCCTCGCCCAGACCGCCGACTGGCTGCCCTATGATCTGCCGGTGCATCTGATCCCCCGTCTCTGGAACGGGCGCTTCCGCGGGCAAAAGCAGCTTTGGTTTCTGATGCGGTTCCTGGGCTCGGATGACGATATCGACATTGCCACCGCGCATCCCGAATTCAGCCGCTGGACCTGGCTTGCGCCCGAAGAGCTGCTCGACCGGGTCGTGCCCTTCAAGCGCGAAACCTACCGAAAGGTGATCGAAGAGTTTCGCGATCTGGTGACCGACGGCCCCGCCCGATAAGCCAACCCCGATAAGCCAAGCCCGAGAGGCCATCCGCGGGGAATGAAACGCCGCAATCCTGGTCGAATTGGCACGAGCCCTGCGTCCCGCGCAGCAGCGGGGGATCAGTGCAGCCGCGCGCCGTCAGGCACCGGCTGGTCCGGCCCGATCAGCACCACCGCCCCGTTCGCGTCGGCCAGACCCAGGGTCAGAACCTCGGACATGAACGGCCCGATCTGGCGGGGCGGAAAATTCACCACGGCGAGCACCTGGCGCCCGACCAGATCCTCGGGCGTGTAATGCGCGGTGATCTGCGCCGAGCTGCGCTTTTCCCCCAGCTCGGCGCCGAAATCGATCCAGAGCTTCAGCGCCGGCTTGCGGGCCTGCGGAAAGGGCTCGGCCCGCACGATGCGGCCGACCCGTATCTCCACCGCCGCAAAATCGTCAAAGCTGATCTCTGCCATGTCACCCCCCGATCGCCCGGGACCACCCTGCAGGGCCAGCGCGCCAAGTCACACCGCCGGGCTATATCTGTGCGGTGACGGGGCGGTTACTTGCCGGCGGTCTGGGCGATCTCGCGGATCTCGTCCATCGACGCCTTGATCCGCGAGGTGACGATTTCGAACGCCTCCTGATTCGCCTTCTGGGCAGCCTCGGCCAGCGCGGTCATGTTCGACAGCGCCTTTTCCATCGCGGCCTGGGCGATCTCGGCCTGCTTGGTGCCGTCGGCGGGCATTTTCGACGCATCGAAATCCGAGATGTGCTTTTGCGCCTCGGCCATCGTTTCTTCGAAGATGGCCACCTGCTTCTTGAACAGATCCTGATACCCCGCAGCGGCTGCCTTATTGGCCGCCATCAGCGCATCCATGTTCTTTTTCTGGGTCGCCATAAGCTCTTCGGGCTTGATGGCCGGAAGCTTCATGTCGGACATCATCTTGGCAAAGTCCGGCGCCTTGAACATCTCCATCATCTTCTCAGCGTCGAAGGGGAAGAAGGTCTTGTCGAACATGCCGCTGTCTCCTGGCTGGGCGTGTTGTTGTTTAGGCACGTATTATGGTGCACTGCAGCAGAGCATTCAAGACGTGTTCTGCTGCGCCGCACAATTACCCGACGTCAGCAAATTGTAAGCGATGCAGATCGGCGTAAAGCCCGCCCCGAGACATCAGGTCGGCATGGTCCCCGACCTCGACGATCCGGCCCCGGTCCATGGCGCAGATCATATCCGAGCCCTGCACGGTGGCCAAGCGATGCGCGATCACAAATGTGGTGCGCCCGGAGGTGAGCCGCGCCAGCGCCGCGCGGATATGGGCCTCGTTTTCGGCATCGAGCGCGGAGGTCGGCTCGTCGAGCAACAGGACCGGCGCGTCGCGCAGGATCGCCCGGGCAATCGCCAGGCGCTGACGCTCACCCCCCGACAGCCCGCCCGCGGAACTGGCGCCCTCCGGCCCCAGCACGGTCACGTACCCTTCCGGCAACGCGGTGATAAACGCATGCGCCGAGGCGGCCTCTGCCGCCGCTTCGATCTCGGCCTGCGTGGCACCGGGTCGCCCGAACCCGATATTGGCGGCCACCGTGTCCGACAGGATCATCGCATCCTGGCTGACCAGCGCGATCTGATCGCGCAGGCTGGCAAGCGTGACATCGCGCAGGTCGTGCCCATCCAGGGTCACCCGCCCTTCGGTGGGATCATAAAGCCGCGGAATGAGGTTGAAGAGCGAGGTCTTGCCGGCCCCCGACCGGCCGACCAGGGCCACTCTGGTGCCCGGCGGAATGTCCAGATCGACCCCGTCAAGCGCCGGCGTCCCATCCGGATAGGCAAAGCGGACCCCCTCGAAGCGAATCGCCCCCTTTGCCGGCGGCAAGGGCTGCGCGCCCGGCCGGTCGGTCACCGTGTCGACCGTGTCCATCAGCCCGTAGATACGCTCCAGCGCCGCAAGCCCCTGCATCATGCCGCCATAGAGATTGCCGAGCTTGCGCAAGGGTTGCGAGGCAATGGCGAGCCCGGCAAGGAACCCCGAAAAATCGCCGATCGAATTGGTGCCGTCGGCAATCCGCCAGCCGACAAAGCCAATGAGACCGGCCAGCGCGATGCCGCCCAGGATCTCCAGCACAGGATCGATCGCGGCACGGGTGTTCATGGTGCGGATCTTCAGCCGCCTGAGCGTGGCGAAGGCCTGGGCTGCCATTTGGGTGAGATAGCCCTCCAGCCGATAGGTCTTGGCCAGCCGCGCACCCGCCAGCCCCTCATTGACCTGCGCGGTCATCGTGGCGATCTGCGCCTGGGTTGCCCGCGCGATGCGGTTGAGCCGGGTGCCGATCTGGCTGATGGGCAGCATGGCAATGGCAAAAATGCCCATCACCCCAAGCGTCATCTGCCAGTCGATCAGCAGCATCTGCCCGAACGCCCCGGCAATGGTCGCAACATTCACCGCGCCGGTGGCGATCTGCTGCATGACAATGCGCACAAGGTCGACATCGGCGGTGAACCGCGCGGCATAGGCGGCCGGCGCCTCGGCCTGCATGCGGGCCAGATCGGCATCGAGCAACGCCCCGAACATCGAGCGCTGCATGTCCGCCTCGATCGTGGCAAGCGCGCGGTTGGTCAGCACCGCCTGGCCATAAAGGCTCGCCCCGCGGGTGACGGTGACCGCAATCACCACCCAGGGCGCCAGCGCGATGACCGAGGCATCCTGCGCCTCGAACGCATCGACCAACCACACCGTCATCCGCACCATGGCCGCCGAGGCCAGCGCGTAGACCACCGTGACCGCCAGGGCCAGGGCGATCTGGGGCCAGTGCCGCACGACCCAGACCCGCCACAGCCTGGAATAGGCCGCAGCGAGGCTGATGCGATGCGGCGCGGCTGTCTTCATCGAAGGCCCTCGGCCGGTTGCGGGCGCCATGCCCGACCGGGGCGGCATTTACCATAGCGCATCGCATGTGCAAACTGTCGCGCAGGGGCACCTGGGCTGTGGGAGGGGGAGCTGACCGACATTGCCGATCTGAGGCTTTACATCGTGCCCCTGAGCGGCCGCGCACCGCTGGAGGCCTTGGCCGTGCCGCTGGAGCTTGGCCCGGCGCCAACGGGTTCGGCGCTGGTCGCGCATCTGCCGCCGCAGGGGCTGATCGCCCTGGGCACGCCGCATCATGGCCCGCCGGAGGATGTGTTGCACGCGCTCGACGGCGGTTTGCCCCCCGGGCTTTACGCGACCGATGCGGCGCGGGCCTGCCTGATGGAGCTGGCACCCGGCGCGCTTGGCTTTGCCCATGCAGGCCTGTCGCAGCCGCATCCGGACGGGCCGGAGCTGGGGCTTTGGCGCGTGGGCCGGCCGGGCGCCGACCTCCCCCTGCCGCGATCGGGCGCAGTCTTCTCCGGAGACCCGGCCATGGACCAGGGCGGTGCCGGCCCACCCGGCCTTGCGGTGCTTTCCTTCCGCGCACCCGGCGGCAACGCGGCGATGCATGGCCAGGCCTATGGCCTGTCGGATGATGTGCGGCTCTGCCTCACCCGGTTTCGCGGGCTTTCGGTGCTGGGCGGCGACACGGTGCGGGCCTGGCGCGCCTCCAACCTGCCGTCGCGCGAGATCGGGCGGCGGCTGGGCGTGGGGCATGTGTTGGAAGGTGTGCTGCGCAGCGCGGGCACGCTGCTGCGGCTCGACGCGACCCTGATTGACACCGCGACCGGGCGCGCGATCTGGGCCGAGCGCTATCTGCGTGAGCCCAATGAGCTGTTCGGCATCTCCGATGACATTGCCGAACGGATGGCGGCAGCGGTCGCGGGGTTTTTTGAGCGTGCCGAACAGACGCAATCCGAGGTGTTGCGCAAGGCGCCGGCGCCCTTGGACGGGCGCGCCTTCGATCTGGCGCTGCAGGGGCGCGCGCATCTGAACGACCCCGGCCCCGACGGAGGCCCCGACGGGGGCCCCGACGGGCTTGAGAAAGCCGACGCGCTTGCCACGGCAGCGCTCGATCTGGAGCCGGGAAACACCGCCGCCCGGCTTCTGGCGGCGCAAACGGCGTATCGGCGCTGGCAGGCCGAGGCGACCCTGTCGCATCTGGGCCGCGCCGCCCTCTATGCCGGGCATGTGCTGGCCGCCGATCCCTTCGACGCCCGCGCCCGGCTGATCGATGCCGAGGTGAACCTCGCCCGGCAGGCATATGACGCGGCCGAAGCCTCCTTTGCCGCGGCACTTGACCTCAACCCTGCCGATGCCGAGGTGCTGGCCCGGGTCGCGGCCGGCTGGGCCTGCCTTGGCCGTGCCGCCGACGGGCTGCAGCATCTGCAGCGCGCAAAGCTGCTCAACCCGTTTTTTCCGGACCGGTATCTTGCGATCGAGGCCCGGCTTCATCTGGTTCTTGGCGCACCTGAAGAGGCGGTGCGGGCGGCACTGCGCATGCAGGATGCCGCCATGGCCCGCGCGGATCTGGTGATCGCCTACAAGCTCAGCGCGCGTCGGCGGGCGGCCAATGCCCAGGTCGAAAAGCTTCTCAGCGAAACGCCGGGCTTTGCCACCGAGGCCTGGCTGGCCGCACAAAACATCCGCGATGCCGAGACAGCCGAACGGCTGGCCGAGGCGCTGCGCGATGCAGGCCTGCCCTAGCGCTGCCCAAGCGGGCCTGCCCTAGCGCTGCCCAAGCGGGCCTGCCCTAGCGCTGCCCAAGTGGGCCAGACCGGGCATTCCATGCCGGCCCGTACGACGCCGCATGGCCTGCGTTTCAGTCCGGCCGCTGCCCCATCTTCTCCAAAAGCCAGGCGCCGACCGGAGCAACGGCCGCCCACATCGCCCTTGCATGGGCTTCGACCTTTGCCGCGTCGGCGGCCTGCTCGGGCGGGATCCGCCCAATGAGAATGAGGGATTTGTGGCGCAACAGCTCTGCGCGCGGATGATCCGGCGCAAACCCGCGCGGGGTTTTCTTCAGCGTCTCGCCCATCAGCACACAGCCCGCCGATTGCGCCGCAGCAACCAGCCGCGCAAACTCCGCGCCATCCTCAAACCCCACCACATCGCGAAAGAGCGCCAGGCGGTCGGGCCGAAACCCATAGACCCCGCCCCCGGCGTGAAACCCGTCTGCCCCCAGCGAGGCATAAAGCGCCATCGGGCCGATGGAGTGCAGCGCGGCGCGCTGATGGGTGTTGTAGGGGGATTTGTCCTTGGAAAACCGCACATCGCGGTGTGCGCGAAAGAGTTTGATCTCGCCGCCATGGCTGGCCTGCGCAATCTCCATCAGCGCCTGCATGGGCGCGGCAATGCCGGTCTTGTGACGGTCGCGATTGGCCTCGAACCAGGCTTTGGTGTTGTTGGCCTCAAGCTCGGCAAACCAGGCGCAGGCCCCGGGATCGAACCCGGCAAAGGGCGCGCTCATGACAGCCTACAACCGGGTGTGGCTGCCATCGCACAGCGGCGAGCTGCCGGTCGCTTTGCATCCGCAGAAATAGAGCGTGCCATCGGCCTCAGCCTCATGCATGAGCGGCTCGAAAGCGGTTCCCTTATGGCTGCCATCGCAAAAGGGCTGATTGGCGGACATGCCGCAGGCGCACCAGAAATACTTCTTTCCCGCCGTCACATCGACCGGATACGGGGCCTTTTGCGGACACTCTGGGATGTCGGACATGGGCGGTCTCCCCTCCTTTGCAGCGCGTTGCGGTCAACATAGCCCGGTGGCGAGCAGTGGCGAACAGCGGCGAGCGCCCATCGGGCAGGCGCATGCGGCAGGTACGGGCGACGTGCGGGTCATGACGTGATCCCCGCCAGACGGGCCTCCAGCAGGTCGGACCCGGTGTCGACATCGCTCAGCGGGGCGGCAAAACCGATCCGCACGGCGTTCAACCCGGACAGGGTGTCGGCCAGGGCGTGGTGGGTCGACCAGCGCACATCGGCAAAAAGCCCGGCCGGCGCGCGCTGGCGGCCGCGGGCCAGCCCGACCAGCCAATAGCCGCCATCCGGCGACGGGCCGAACACCGCATCGGCGCGGCCCAGCATTGCGAATGCCTCGGCGATATGGGCGGGTCGGATGCCCGGAATGTCCGAGCCGATGATCGCGACCTTTCCGGCCGGAAAGCGCCGAAACACCCGTCCCATCCGCTGGCCAAGATCGCCCGGCCCTTGCGCCAGCCGCGGCAGCGAGGAGTGCCAGGCCGGGCTGGAGATCGCCCGCTGCGGCGCCACGGCCAAGACGGTGTGCCAGCGCGGATCGCGGCCGACGCTGCGCAGCAGCCGGGTCAGCTGATGGCGGTACCACCAGACGGCGCTGACACTGCCAATGTCCCGCGCCAGGCGGGTTTTCACCCGGCCCGCCTGCGGCAGCCGGGCAAAGATCACCAGGGTCGGGCGGCGCTCAGCCACGCGGAACCCTCCGGTCATAGCGCGCGGCCAGACGGTCCGGCGAGGCCCCCAGCACATACCGCAGCATCACCGCATGGTTGCGCAACCCGCGGCGCAGCCAGCCTTCGGCGACATAGCGCTCGGCGCTTGTTGTGGCCGTCGCCTGCAGCGGACGCAGCCGCCCCTTTAGCGCCCGGGCCATCGCGACATCCTCCATCAGCGCGATCTTGCGATAGCCGCCCTTGGAGGCGTAGAGCGCCTGGCTGATCAGGAGCCCCTGATCGCCATAGGGCAGACCCAGCCGGCGGGCGCGCAGATTGGCCCAGCGCGCAACCAGCCAGGGCCAGAACCCGACCGCATCAAA
>JBCBKN010000005.1:0-28285 GCA_038521775.1 Pseudomonadota bacterium
AGGCAGACGCCAAGCTCGAAGATCTCACCATCGTCGAAATGCGCCGAGAGGGCGGCGTAAAGGGCCGCGTCGAGCCCCCCTGCCATGTTGGGCAGCGCCATCTCTTCGCACAGGCGCAGCACGGCCTGTTCCCGCGCATCGAAAAGCGGCGCATCCACCCGATCCAGCGCGTCGATCTGGGCCTGGGTCACCCCGGCCTCCAGCGCCGCCTTTTCGTTCCCGCGGTTGCAGAAGGCACAGCCATGCAGGGTGGAGAGCTTCAGGCGGGCCAGTTCCTTGATCGGTCGCGCCACCCGGCCACCATGGAAGATCCGGGCATAGAAGCTGTCATAATACCACGCCATCACCTCCGGCGCGTTCGCCGCGACCTCGATGAAATCGGCCTCGCCCCGGTCCCGCATCGCCCGGTCCCACAGGGGGCCGAGCGCCTCGGGCAGGTTGTCGCGCGCGATGCGGCGCAGATGGGGGTCTGGCATGACGCCTCCTCGACGGTTCTCGCGTCAGTCTGGACCCAACCGGCCCGCCCGCGCAATCCTGCGCGGCGCTGCGAGGGTCAGCCCTGGGCCGCGTCGGCGCTCTGCGACCGCGCCGCCTCGCGCATCAGCACCGCAAAGGCAAGCAGGGTCAGAAGCGCTGCCAGCACGAAAGGCGCGCCGGGCAGCTGCATCGGCGCATCGGGTTCCGTAAAGACCCGAAAGGCCTGGGTCATGGCCAGCGGCGCGATCAGGCTGGCCAGCGCCTGCACAGCCGACAGCACCCCTTGCAGCTCGCCCTGACGGTCGTCGCCCACCCGGTTGGCCATGATCCCCTGCAAGGCCGGCGTGACCACCACGCCCAGCGCCATCAGCGGGGTCAGCGCCAGCGCCACATACCCGTTCCAGATCATCGGCAGCAGCAGAAAGGTCAGCACATTGAGCAACAGCCCGATCCGCGCGGTCATCCATTCGCCCAGGCTAGGCAGGATGTGGCGGATCAGCCAGCCCTGCACCAGCGCCATGAAAAGACCCACAACCGCCAGCGAAATGCCAACCATGCCGGTGCCCCAGCCATATTGCGCGGCGGCAAAATAGGCCCAGATCGCGGGATAGACGCTGTGTGCGGTCTGAAAGACGAAGAGCACCAGCACCAGCCCGCCCAGGGCCGGGATCGCGGCGACCTTCAGCAGCGCGCGCAGCGGGTTCGCGGCGGCCAGCGTGAAGGGGCGGCGGTTTTCCGGCGCCAGCGTCTCGGCCAGCACGAAATAGCCCAGCGCGGCATTGGCCAGCGCCAGCAGACCCGCGGCCAGAAACGGCGCGCGCGGCCCAAGCTCGCCCAAAAGCCCGCCAATCGCCGGGCCCAGGATGAACCCCACCCCGAAGGCCGCCCCCACCAGCCCGAAATTCGCCGAGCGTTTCTCGCGTTTGGAGAGATCGGCAATGCAGGCAAAGGCCGTCGCATAGGTCGCCCCGGTGATGCCGCTGAGCAGCCGCGCCAGAAAGAGGAGCCACAGGCTGCCCGCCACCGCCATCAGGAGATAATCGAGCCCCATCACCAGAAGGCTGAGCAGCAGCACCGGGCGCCGCCCATAGCGGTCGGAGAGATTGCCCAGAAGCGGGCCGAACAGCACCTGCATCGCCGCATAGGAAAAGGCCAGCAGCCCGCCCCAAAAGGCCGCATCCGAAATCCCCTGCCCGGTCAGCTCGCGGATCAGATCCGGCATCACCGGCAGGATCAGCCCGATGCCCATCGCATCGATGGCCACCGTCGCCGTCACAACGATCATGGGAAGACCCGGCTTCATGCCCGCCACCCTGACCGGCATGGACGACAGGCGCAATCGGGATTTGCGCTGTGCCTGAGCCGGGCCACGCGGCCCGCGCCTCAATCCCCTTTGCCGCGAAGTGTCTTCAGAACATCCATGACGCGCCTGCCGCCAAGCACAGCTGCGACGATCGGGGTGGCGAGAGCCATATCGGCACCGGCAAAAGAGGCGAGCCCCCAAAACCCCACCATCTTCGCTGCCGTCCCGTAATCGGAGGCGTCAGCCCGCTTCAACCAGTCGACGATCTGGTCTCGTGTCGAAAGAGTGTCCTCGGCAAGCACCGCGGGTGTCGGCGCATCGGGCGCGGCATCGGCAAGCGCGGCGAGACCGTCGGCAAGCGCCTCAAGCTTGGCCGCCAGATCGGCGAGAAAATCCAGCCGGTCCTGATAGGCTTCGGCCTCAGCATCGGTCTTGAAGTTCGGCTTGCCGGTTTCCAGCCGTGTTTGCTCAGCCCGCACCGTCTCGGCAATTCCGTCAGCCAGGATCGCTAGCGCTGCGGGATCGGCGACGACGCGCTCCGCAACACGGGTTCGCTCAACCCTCCTCGACTGACCGCCCGGCGTGGATGCATCAGCCGAACCCTCTTCTCCTGAAGTTGTGGAGCCGTTGTCGTCATCGTCCCCCGGAAATCCATCGCTGGCATACACCTCCTCCTCCTCCAGCCAATGCGCCGGGCGGGTGAGGTGGTCGGGGATCTTGGTCCAGCGGTCGGCGCTCATGCTGTCGAGCTTCGCTTGCGTGAGGTTCAATGCCGTGCTCAGGTTGGTCGTATACTCCGGGGCGCGGTCTCTTGTGTCCGCCCCGGAGTATACGATCCGGCCATCTTCGATATCGAAGGATCTTACATCCGCCCCCCTGAGGTCCGCCCCCCTGAGGTCCGCAGCCCCGAGTGCCGCCCTCCTGAGGACTGCCCGCCTGAGGTCCGCCCCTTCGAGATCCGCCCCTTCGAGATCCGCCCCCCTGAGGTCCGCCACCTTGAGGTCCGCCCTCCTGAGCTCCGCCCCCCTGAGGTTCGCATCCGTGAGCTCCGCCCCCCCGAGCTCGGCCCCTTCAAGCTTCGCTCCCGTGAGATCCGGTGTGAAGGGTGTCTTAAGACGCCGTTTGTTCCAGGATCTAACGCCTTCTTCGAGCCATTTCAGGTGCTGGGGGTCGGCCATGAAACGCTCCGGGGGCAAAGGGCTTGGGGCTATGGCGGCAGGTTAATCATCCGGCGGCTTTGGGACAATACTCTCGGTCCCGGCGCCCTCGGTGGGGCCGGCCATGGCGCGCGTCTCGCGGTGGCGGCGCAGCCAGGTGACGGCAAGCTCGGCCAGGCTGTCGGCAACGCTGTCGGCCATGCCGGCGGGCGCCACGAGATCGCTGGCCGGGATCACCGCGCCATCGGGGCCCACAAAGCGCAGACGGCAGGGCAGATCCGCCGCCTCATCCATCACATCGATGGCAAAGAGCAGGCTGAAGATGGTCTCAAAGCACACATCCTCGACAAGCGCCTGCAGCACCGCGCGCTCCTCGCCCGTGCTTGCCGCCAGCCGGTCGCGGATTTCGGAGGCGGCGGGCAGATGGGCGCCGGGCGGCACGCCGTATTTGCGCAGCACATCGTCATAGACCTCGCGCATGAGCGCTGCGCCAAAGGCATCAAGCTGGTCGGACATCGGCACTTCCCCCTTCAGCGCAGCTTGCGGCCCGCGACCCAAAGCCCGGCAATGGCGCGGTCATCGCCCAGCATGATGGTGGGGAAGATCTGCTCCCATAGATCCTCGGCCCGGGCGGCGCGCTGGGCGATCACGGGGGTGGAGGCAAGGTCGAGCGCGAGAATATCGGCCTCGCGCCCCGCTTCCAGATTGCCGATCTTGTCGCCCCAGCGCAGCACCTCCGCCGCGCCTTGCGTGGCAAGCCAGAGCAGCTGGGCGGGGTGCAGGGCGCGGCCGCGCAGCTGGCCGATCTCATAGGCCGCGGCCATGGTGCGCAGCATGGAAAAGGACGACCCGCCGCCCACATCGGTGGCGAGCCCCACCGGGATATCGGCGGCAAGCCCGGCATCGAAAAGGCCCGAGCCGATGAAGCTGTTGGAGGTGGGGCAATGGGCGATGCCGCTGCCGGTTTCGGCCAGGGCGGCGCGTTCGCGCGGGGTGAGGTGGATGGCATGGCCCATGATCGCGCCGGGGCCGGCAAGGCCGAAGCGTTCATAGACGCCGAGATAGTCTGGCGCGTCGGGGAAGAGCTCGGCCACCCAGGCGATCTCCTCGGGCTGCTCGCTCAGATGGGTCTGCATCGGGCAGGCGGGATGCGCGGCCCAGAGCGCGCCGGCGGCCTCCAGCTGTGCAGGCGAGGAGGTGGGGGCAAAGCGCGGGGTGATGGCAACCTCCAGCCGCTCCACCCCATGCCAGCGCGCGATCAGGGCCTGGGTCTCGTCATGGCCGCGTTCAGCGCTGTCCAGCAGGTCCGGGCGGGCGTTGCGGTCCATCATCACCTTGCCCGCGGCCAGGCGCAGGCCGAGCGGGCGGGCGGCCTCCATCAGCGCGGTGACCGAGGCGGGATGCGAGGTGCAATAGACCGAGGCCGAGGTGATGCCATTGGCCAGGCTCAGCGCGAGATAGTCCTGCGCGACCTCGGCGGCATAGGCGGGATCGGCAAAGCGGGCCTCTTCGGGAAAGGTGTAACGGTTCAGCCAGTCGATCAGCCGCGCGCCCCAGCTGGCGATGATCCGGGTCTGGGAGTAATGGACATGGGCGTCGATGAAGCCGGCGAGCAGCAGGGCCTCGCCCATCTCGACCACCGCCTCGCCTGGTCGCGGCAGCAGCGCATCGGCCGGTGCCACGGCGCCGATGCGGCCGTCTTCGACCCGCACCGCGCCGCGGCGGTTATGCCGCAGGCTGTCACCGGGCGGCGCGCGAAACGGGTTGGCGGCAAAGCTGAGCGTCTGGCCGCGGATCAGCATGCGCGGCCGGGCCTCATGTCCGCTCGTCGGTGCGATCGGTGGCCGGCGGCGGCGTGGGCGTCAGATCGCTGAGCGCGGCGTAGAGATCGGGGGTCATCTCGAAGGAGGCCGCGGCCAGGGCAGGCGCCAGCTGATGCGTCGCGCGTGCCCCAATGATCGGCGCGGTGACGCCGGGATGCGCCATCACCCAGGCATCGGCCAGGGTGACGGGGTCGAACCCTTCGCGCGCGGCAAATTCCAAAAAGCGCCGCACGGCATCGGCCAGCCCGGCCCCGCTGTAGCGCCTGGCGTAATGCGCCACCTCATCGAGGCGGCCGCGGGCCGGGCCGCCCGTCTCGGCCGGGCTGAGATACTTGCCCGTCAGCACCCCGCCGGCAAGCGGGTTATAGGGCATCACGGCAAGCCCCTGATCGATGGCCAGCGGCAGGATCTCGACCTCGGTCTGGCGCTTGACGAGATTGTACATCGGCTGGATCACATCGAACCGCGCCAGCCCCTCGGCGGCCTGATGACCCAGCGCAAGGGCGATCTGCCAGGCGGCCCAGTTCGACACCCCCAGCCAGACGACCTTGCCCTGGGCGACGAGATCGTCAAGCGCGCGAAGCGTCTCCTCCAGCCGGGTTTCCGGCCGGAAGCGGTGCAGGAAGTAGATGTCCATGCGGTCGGTGCCGAGCCGGCGCAGGCTCGCCTCGGCCTCCATCATGATGGCGCGGCGGGTGAGCCCAGTGGGTTGCATGCCGACCTTCGAGGTGATGGTCAGCGCGTCCCGCTCCTGCGCGATGCACTGGCCCAGGATCTCCTCGGCCCGGCCGGTGGAGTAGATATTGGCACAGTCAAAGCAGTCGATGCCCGCATCGCGGCACATGGCGTAAAGACGCGCGGCCTCCGCCGCATCGGCATCGCCGCCAAAGCTCATCGCGCCATAACAGAGCGCCGAGATGCTGTGGCCTGTGCTGCCCAGTTGAACCTGTTTCATGCCGCGCTGCCTCCCCCGATGTTCAGACGGACCGTCCCCTACCACCCCAAATCAGCGGTCGGCCCTTCGGGCCGGCACCCATACGCCGTCTTGCGGCATCCGCCGCCGCGACGGCCGCCGCCCAGCCCAGCCGCCGGACCCATCGGGACCCGTGCCGCAGGCACGGGCCGGGCCCAAAGGGCGGCGCCCGGTCTTTGATCGGGGGTCGCTCACGGGAGCCCCCGGTCGGGCATCACGCGCGGCGGCGGCGGCGCGGCCGGTCGCCGGCATCGCCCGCCGTGAACCGCAGATCCGGCAGATCGGTGATCTGCGCCAGTTCCGGGAAAGGGTCAACCGCATGGGGCATGGCCGAGGCGGCCACGAAATGCTCCTGAAACCGCGGCTCAACGGCGGTTTCGACCTTTTCGATCCGCCGCACCACCGCCTCGATCTCGCGCCGCGCCGCAGAGTTCAAGAGCGCAATGCGCGCCCCGGTGCCCGCGGCATTCCCCGCACTCGCCACCTTCTCCAGCGCACAATCCGGGATCATGCCCAGTACCATCGCGTGTTTGGGGCTGATATGCGCCCCGAAGGCGCCGGCCAGCACGATCCGGTCCACCCGGTCGACCTCCATCTTGTCCATCAACAGGCGCGCCCCGGCATAAAGCGCGGCCTTCGCCATCTGGATCGCGCGCACATCGGCATTGGTGACCGTGATCAGCGGCCCTCCCGCCTCCTGCCCATCATGGAGCAGATAGGCCTGGGTGCGGCCATCGGCGATGCAGCGGTCGCTGCCCGTCTGCGCGGCCGAACCGATCAGCCCGCCGGCATCCACCAGCCCCGCCATCCGCATCTCGGCAATCGCCTCGATAATGCCCGAACCGCAGATCCCGGTGATGCCGCTTTCGGCCGTAGCCTCGGCAAAGCCCGGCTCATCCGACCACAGATCGCTGCCGATCACCCGAAAGCGCGGTTCTTTCGTCGCGGGGTCGATCTCCACCCGCTCGATCGCCCCGGGGGCGGCCCGCTGCCCGGCCGAGATCTGCGCCCCCTCAAAGGCAGGCCCGGTGGGCGAAGAACAGGCGAGCACCCGTTCGCGATTGCCCAGCAGGATCTCGGCATTCGTGCCCACATCGACCACCAGCACCAGATCGTCGGACTGGTTGGGCGCCTCGGAAAGTGCCACCGCCGCGGCATCCGCGCCCACATGCCCCGCAATGCAGGGCAGGATGTAGATCCGCGCATCGGGATGCATCTTCAGCCCGATCTCGGTCGCCCAGAGCGTCAGACTGTCGGCCGTGGCTAGCGCAAACGGCGCCCAGCCCAGCTCCACCGGATCCACGCCGAGCAAGAGGTGATGCATCACCGGGTTGGCCACGATCACCGCCTCAAGGATCAACTCGGGGTCGACCCGGATTTCGGTCGCCAGCTGCTGGACCAGCGCATTGATCGCCTCGCGCACGGCCAGGGTCATCTCGTCAGCCCCGCCCGGGTTCTGCATGGCATAGCTGACCCGGCTCATCAGATCCTCGCCAAAGCGGATCTGCGGGTTCATCAGCCCCGACGACACCGCCACCGCCCCGTCGCGCAAATCGACCAGATGCCCCGCAATCGTGGTCGAGCCGATATCGAGCGCCAGCCCATAGATCGTGCCATCATAATAGCCCGGCCAAACCTGCACGATCCGCGCCGCGCCAAGCCCGCGCCCGTGATAGATCGCGCAGGTGACCTTCCACTCACCCTTGCGCAGGGCCGGCTGCAGCATCTGCAACGTGCGCAGATCGCCGATCACATGCGCGAGATCCCATTGCTCGGCCAAGGCGGAGAGGAGCCGCTCCAGATCACCCGAAGGGTGGTGCATGTCGGGCTCGGCCACCTCGACATAGTAAAGCCGCGTTGCGGGGTCGAGCACGATGTCCCGCGCCTCGGCCCGCTTGCGCACCACCTGCCGGTGCACCTGGCTTTCGGGCGGCACATCGATGACCATGTCGCCCATGATCCGCGCCTGACAGCCCAGCCGCCGCCCCGTGGGCAGGCCGCGCTTTTCGTCATACCGCGCCTCGACCGCGTTCCACGCACTCAGCGCATCCTCGCGCGCCGTAACCCCATGCTTGGGAAACTCGCCGAAGCCGGGCGAAACCTGGCATTTCGAACAGATGCCACGCCCGCCGCAGACGCTGTCGAGATCGACCCCAAGGCTGCGCGCAGCATCCAGCACCGGCGTGCCCACCGGCACCCGGCCCCGCTTGCCTGACGGGGTGAAAATCACCAGAGGATCGGTCTCGCTCATGCCTTGCCCTTTCCCAGACCCATTGGACATAGACCGACCGCCGCCATCGTGAAAGCCGCGATGCGTCCTCTTGACCTCACGCCGCGACCATCAGCTGGTTCAGACCGCGAAAGTGATAGCGATCGGCATAGCGGGGCGTTGCGGCCAGCCGCAGCCCTGGCAGCCGCGCAAAGAGATCGGCCAGCGCAACCCGCATCTCCAGCCGCGCAAGCGGCGCGCCGACGCAAAAATGAATGCCCGCGCCGAGCGCGTGATGCGCGGGCCCGCCCCGCTCGGGGTCGAACCGGTCAGGCGTTGCGTAAACCGCCGGGTCGCGCCCCGCCGCCCCCAGCAAGAGGCCGATCTGCGCCCCAACGGGCAGGTCCTGGCCGGCAATGTTGCAATCCTCCAGAACACAGCGGGTAAAGAGGTGCAATGGTGGGTCGAAACGCAGGATTTCTTCAACCGAGTCTGCGGCCCGATCCTCGGCAAAGAGCGCCTGTGGCGGCAACCCGCTCTCCAGAACGGCCTTGATGCCATTGCCCAGGGCGTGCACCGTGGCCTCATGCCCAGCATTGAGAAGCAGGATGCAGGTCGAGATAAGCTCATCAGCGCTCAGCCGATCCCCCGCTTCTTCTGCCGCAATCAGGGCAGATAGAAGGTCGTCGCGTGGCGCCCGGCGCCGGATTTCAATATGGCCGCGCAGGAATGCGCTGAAGGCGAGCGTGGCGGCCACGGCCCGGTCCTCTACCGTCCGGTCGCGCCGCGCCTGATACATCGCGACCATGTCATGCGACCAGGCCAGAAGCTGGCCTGCCATCTCCTCGGGCACCCCGAGCAGCCGGCAGATGATGATGACCGGGATCTTCTCACACCAGGCCGGCAGGATATCGACAGCATCGCCCGAAAACCCGGCGATCAGATCCGCCGAGAGCGTGGCAATCTCGGGCCCCAGCCCAGCGATGCGGCGCGAGGTGAAGGCCCGGGCCACCAGGCCGCGCAGCCGGGTGTGAACCGGCGGCTCACGCTCCAGCATCGAATGGGCCTCATTGGCATAGAACGGGGCCAGATGCGCGGGTGGCTCGGGCAGCACCCCCGGCGGCGCCTCGCGCCCCAGCCGCCGGTTGCGCAAAAGCTGCCCCACGAGCGCATGGTGACCGGTGCAGGCCATCCCGTATTCCTGCCAAACGACCATCGGCCCCGCGGCGCGCAGCCGGTCGTAAAACGCCCAGGGCGCCTGGACGAATGCCGCATCGCGCGGCGATTGCGCCAGCACGGGCAAATGGTCTGGGAATGACGTCATTGCCGCCTATGATCGCCCGAGCGGCGCGGGCTCACAAGGCGGAGAACACAAATGAACGTCACCACATTTGGCCGGCATGAGGGTCAGGAGATCCGCGAGGCCGTGCTGGAGGACGGCCCGACCCGCATCGCGGTGCTGAATTACGGCTGTGTGATCCGCGACTGGCGGCTTGACGGCGTGCCCATGGTGCTCGGCTTTGACCGGTTCGAGCCTTATCCGGACCACAGCCCCTCCTTCGGCATCGTGGCCGGCCGGGTGGCAAACCGCATCGCCGGCGGGCGCTTCACGCTGGACGGGGTCGCGCATCAGCTCAGCCAGAACGCCGCGCCCAACCATCTGCATGGCGGGCATGTCGGGCTTGGGCGCCGGGTGTGGGAGATGGCGCCCCATGGTGCAAAGGCGGTGCAGCTCACCTACCGCTCGCCTGAGGGTGAGGAGGGCTATCCCGGCGCGGTCGATTTCACCGTCACCTTCCAACTGCGCGATGGCCGGCTGATCTGCGACATGGCGGGCCGGCCCGATCGCCCGACCCCGATCAACCTCGCCCAGCACAATTACTACAACCTTGCCGGCGCGGGCGATATTCGCGACCATTATGTGCGCATCGATGCGGACCGGTATCTGCCGGTCGGCGCGGGGCTGATCCCCACCGGGGAGATCATGGCCGTCAATGGCACGATGTTCGATTTTCGCACTTCCCGCGACATCGCCGCCGCCGACCCCGATGCCACCGGCCATGACCACAATCTCTGTCTGGTCGCGGGGCGCGATTCGGCCCAGCCTGCGGCCGAACTGACCGCCGCCGGGCGGCGTCTGCGGCTTTGGACCGATCAGCCGGGCCTGCAGCTCTATACCGGGAGCAAGCTGGGGCCGCCGGTGCCGGGGCTCGACGGGCAGCGCTATGGCCGGTTCGCAGGGCTCTGTCTGGAGGCGCAGGGCTGGCCCGATGCCGTCAACCGGCCCGGGTTTCCCTCCATCATCGCCACGCCCGACGCGCCCTATCGGCAGCGGCTGGAGGTTGAAATCGCCGCACTCTGAGGCGGCAAACGCAGGCGCCCGTGATCGCGCGCCTGCCTCGGTCTCAGGTCAGCAGGGCCGATCAGGCCAGGGCGAGATTCGCCGCCGACTGACGGCCGTCACGGCCGGTTTCCAGATCGTAGGTCACCTTCTGGTTGTCGGCGAGCCCGCTCAGACCCGAGCGCTCAACGGCCGAGATGTGCACGAACACATCCTTGCCGCCGCCATCGGGCGCGATGAAGCCGAAACCTTTGGTGGAATTGAACCATTTCACGGTGCCAGAGGCCATATCCCGTGTCTCCTCTCTAAGTACCTGCCCGCAATATGCGGCAGTGCGGCGCGTCAGGGCGGATCGATAGAACTGACGCTCGGTAGAGGACAGAGGATCGATAGCGATAACGGTGCCGCGTGCATGTGGCGCCTTCGCGCTCAGATTGCAAGGAGTTTTGTGCGCAGGAAAGCTGGGTCAGGCGCTCATACTCAGTTTGGAACGACCGCGGGCGACGAACCAAAACCATCTCTATTATACTCTTCTCTCTATCATAGCCTTATAAAGGACTAATAATAAAATTCCCACTTCTATCCAAAGAAACACTCCACTCCAAATCCCAATTCATCCAGTTTGGATTCAAAGAATTTGTTGGTTGAGAATTTGGATAGTATACGAGCGGTCTTTTTCCAAAGTAGAAATTCTGAATTGTTGCCCTAGACCAGATCACACCTGAAATGTGTTGATGCTTAGCAGACGCAAACATTCCAATTTCAACAGAAGCACCAGATTTTCTTTCAATATACAATCTATGTCTAAAATAACTCGGCCCATAGGGCTGTCCCGCCAAAAAATCTTGTTGAAGATCTCCAAATGGATACAGTACACAAAATGGTGATCCACGCCCTTGTTCACTCGATTGTGCTGCGACCCTTGCTGGATTTATAGCTATCAGGACTCGATCATCCCTGTTTACCAATCCACCCTCGATGTACTTTTTCACCTTCTTTGATTTTACGTCAAATGCCTGTGATATGCGAAGCTCAACTTCCGCAACCGGCACCTTTCTTATCTTGCCGTCGTAAACCAATTCCGGAACTCGATCCGGATTCGCGTCGCTGCCGTGCTCAAATGTTACGGCCTCGATCCAGACCCGCCCACCCACATCCTCAACAAGAAAATCTGGTCCATCTTTTGACCTCCCATTCATTCGCACTAGTGATTTTCTATTTTCAATGAGTCTTTGGCAAATATAAAACTCCCAGAATCTGTTATCTGGCTTCCTTGCAAAATCCTGTCGGAAATCATTGTCAAGATAGCAACTAAAACGATCCCAAAGTGACTGTAATCTCTCCCTCAAAAATTCTGAATCTCCATCACGGATATTTCTATATCCTTGGTCAACGTCATCAGACTGAATCCAAAATTCGTGCATAACTAGACCCTAGCTTATCGCTCGTACCTACCTCGCAAATTTCTTGTACTTGATCCGTTTGGGCTCCACCGCATCGGGCCCAAGCCGGCGGATCTTGTCTTCCTCATAGGCCTCGAAATTGCCTTCGAACCATTCGACATGCGCATCGCCCTCAAAGGCCAGGATATGCGTGCAGAGCCGGTCGAGAAAGAACCGGTCATGGGAGATGACCACCGCACAGCCGGCAAAATCCTCCAGCGCGTCTTCGAGCGCGCGCAGGGTTTCGACATCGAGGTCATTCGTCGGCTCATCGAGCAGGAGCACATTGCCGCCCGAGCGCAGGAGCTTAGCCATATGCACGCGGTTGCGCTCGCCCCCCGACAGCAGCCCGACCTTTTTCTGCTGATCCCCGCCCTTGAAGTTGAAGGCCCCGCAATAGGCGCGGCTGTTCATCTCGGCATCGCCCAACATGATGATGTCCTGCCCGTCGGAGATCTCCTCCCAGACCGTCTTGCCGGCATCGAGCGCGTCGCGCGACTGGTCGACATAGGCCAGCTGCACCGTGTCGCCAAAGCTGATGGCGCCGCTGTCCGGCGTCTCCTGCCCGGTCATCATGCGAAAGAGGGTGGATTTCCCCGCCCCGTTCGGCCCGATCACCCCGACAATGCCGCCCGGGGGCAGCGAGAAGCTCAGATCCTCGACCAAAAGCCGATTGCCATAGCCCTTGCGCAGATCCTCCACCTCGATGACCTTTGCGCCCAGCCGTGGCCCGTTGGGGATGATGATCTGGGCACGGCCGACGCGCTCGCGCTCGGACTGGTTGGCCATCTCGTTATAGGCGTTGATGCGGGCCTTCGATTTGGCCTGGCGGGCCTTGGCGCCGGCGCGGATCCACTCAAGCTCGCGCGACAGGGTTTTCTGGCGGGCCTTGTCCTCGCGCGCCTCCTGCTCCAGCCGCTTGGCCTTCTGTTCCAGCCAGCTGGAATAGTTGCCCTCCCAGGGCACGCCGCGGCCGCGGTCGAGCTCCAGGATCCAGCCGGTGATGTCGTCGAGGAAATAGCGGTCATGGGTGACGATCAGGATCGTGCCCTTGTACTCGATGAGGTGCTTTTGGAGCCAGGCGATGGTTTCGGCGTCGAGATGGTTGGTGGGCTCGTCGAGCAGCAGCATGTCGGGCGCTTCCAGCAAGAGCCGGCAGAGCGCGACGCGGCGCTTTTCGCCGCCCGAGAGCGTGGCGACCTGCGCGGTGTCATCGGGGCAGCGCAGCGCCTCCATCGCAACGTCGATCTGGCTGTCGAGATCCCAGAGGTTCTCCGCATCGATCTGGTCCTGCAGGGTGGCCATCTCATCGGCGGTCTCGTCGGAATAGTTCATCGCCAGATCGTTGTAGCGGTCGAGCACGGCCTTTTTGCCCGCCACGCCCAGCATGACATTGCCACGCACATCGAGGCTGTCATCAAGCTCCGGCTCCTGGGGCAGATAGCCCACCTTGGCGCCCTCGGCCGCCCAGGCCTCGCCGGTGAAATCCTTGTCGATGCCGGCCATGATGCGCATCAGGGTGGATTTGCCCGAGCCATTCACCCCGACCACGCCGATCTTGACCCCGGGCAGAAAGCTCAGTCGGATGTTTTCAAAGCATTTCTTGCCGCCCGGATAGGTCTTGGCGACGCCATCCATGTGATAGACATATTGATAGGCGGCCATTATGCGCTCCATGCTTGCAGAACTCCCACCTGCTCTACCGTCAGGCTTGCGCGGCCGCAACGCAAAGGAGGATCAGATGTCGCCGGAGAAGGCGGAACCCGATGCCGGAACGCCCTGGGGCGAAGACCCGCTCCTGGGCCCGATCCGGCGCCATCAGGAGGAAGAGACCATCCGTGGGGGCTGGCGCATCGGCCGCTGGGGCATTCCGCGCCACCACCCTGACGAGGTGAGGGTCGATGTTTATCTTGCGGCCAAGATTGAGGTGGGCAGCCGGACGGTGCCCGTGATTTTCGACGAGGTCACATCGGCCAGGGCCGCCCAACTTGGCGAAACCTGGCCGCATCTGTGCGCGACGCTTTTGCGCTTTGCCGCCAAGCCCAGTGGCGTGATGCACGAGATCGGCCGACAAACAATGCGCCAGGTCGAGACATGGCGCGCGCCCGATGACGAGGAGGTCATTGGGCCGAACATTTCTTGGCGCGGTGCGGCACGCGCGCTGGTCGTCGCCGATTTCGTGCTGGTGCAGTCAACGCCAGATAAGACGCCTTGTTGGGAACTTGCACTAATCGACCCGCAGGACGAAGAGAACATCTTCTTTGTCATCGCCGAGCTGTCAGACTGCGGCTGGGTGAACGTGGTTACGGTCGTCTTCGTTCCGCGACGCGATGCTCAAGCCTCGGGTTCGCGGTCGTAATAGCCGGCCTCGGTCTCGGCGGGGATGAATTTCATCACCCGTTGCAGCCCCTCGCCGGACAGATCGCGGAAGGGCACGCCCTTTGCCATGATCCCCATCTTGTTGCTGTCGGGATAGACGAACAGGTCCGACTCGACCATGCCGGACAGGGCCAGATAGCGCAGCTCGGCATCCGAGTTGTTCTCGATCTGGAACGGGGTGCCCGTGCCCGCCTCGATATAGATCACATCCATGGGTTTGAGCGGGGTGTCCTCCTCGCCATAATGCAGCACGCCGGTGCCCTCGAGCACCAGGAAAAGCTCATCATTGACGTAATGGTAATGGCGCGGAAACGCCTTGGACTGTGGCGGCACCATGGTCAGGTTGATGCCGATCTGCTTGGTGCCCAGGGCCTTGCCGATCAGGGCCAGCTTTGCCTCGAACACGCCCTTGCGGTCGCGCGTGAGCACAAGGTCGGGGGTGTCGACCACATCGGCAATGTTGGCGACGGGCAGGCTGGTCTTGGTCATTGTGGATCTCCGTTGAAACAATACGAACTGGTAGCGCGCGCTTTTGTCTGTGTGGTGACACTCGGGCGCGGATTTTTGGCTGGCGGAGCCCGACCCCACGTGGCAGGCACAGCCGCAGAACCAGGCGAGGGGAGGCGGCACTGCAGGCTGGGCCGATCGCATATCCCGGCATGACGGTCGGGCTGCTCGGCGGGTCGTTCGATCCGCCCCATGCGGGGCATGTGCACATCACTCGGCAAGCCCTGGCGGCGTTCGGGCTGCACCGGGTGTGGTGGCTGGTCTCGCCGGGCAATCCGCTGAAACCCCAAGGGCCGGCGGCGCTGACCCGGCGGGTGCGCGCGGCCCGTGCGGTGATCGACCATCCGCGGGTGGATGTGACGGATATCGAGGCGCGGCTGGGCACCCGCTACACCGCACAGACATTGCGCGCGCTGAGAACCCGTTTTCCCGGCCTGCGATTCGTGTGGCTGATGGGGGCCGACAATCTGGCGCAGTTTCACCGCTGGGAGGATTGGCAGGACATCCTGCGCATGGTGCCGGTGGGCGTGCTGCCCCGGCCCGGAGCGCAGATCGCCGCCGGCCTCTCGCCCGCCGCACGGGCCTTTTCGGCGGCACGTCTGCCGGCATCGGGCGCTGCGGCACTGGCTGCTGCCGCGCCGCCGGCCTGGGTGCTGCTGCATGGCGCGATGCGCGACATCTCCTCCAGCGCCATCCGCGCCCGCGGCGACTGGCACCGCTGAGGGGATGACACCGGGCAAAGGCGCGACTCCGGTGAAATGGCACCGGGTAAGCGGGCGACACCGGGCAATGGCGTGTCACCGGGTAAGGGGGTGACAAGAGGGCGAGATTCCGGCTAGGTGGCACGGGCGGGGCGGGGCGATAGGAGCCGCATGGCAGAGTGTGAAGATTGGCCCAGACCGCGTCCGGGCATGTCGCGCCGGAGCTTTCTGACCGGTGCCGCCGCGCTGGTCCCCGTTGCTGCCTGCGCCGATGCGCCCGTCACGGCCCCCTTGCCGCCCGTGCGCCCGGCACCGGCCACCCAGCACACCAGCACCATTTCGGCCGCGCCCGCCGCGCGCACCGACCCGCTTCTGTCGGGTCGCAGCGGCTTTGCGCTGATGGATCTGGACACGGGGCGCATGCTGGAGGCCGAGGCCGCCGATCAGGCCTTCCTGCCCGCCTCGGTCACCAAGATCCCCACCGCGCTTTACGCGCTTGAAACCCTCGGCCCCGGCCACCGCTTTGCCACCACGCTGATCGCCACCGGGCCGGTGCGGGGCGGGGTACTGGAGGGCGATCTGATCCTGCGCGGCGGCGGCGACCCGACGCTCGACACCGATGGTTTGGCCGAGCTCGCAGCCCAGGCCGCGCGGGCCGGCATCCGGCGGGTCGCGGGGCGGTTCCTGACCGATGCAAGCGCCCTGCCTTTCGTGGCAAAGATCGATCCCGGGCAGCCGGTCCAGGCGGCCTATAATCCCACCATCTCGGGGCTCAGCCTCAATTTCAACCGGGTGTTTTTTGAGTGGAACCGGGCCCGAACGCCGCAGCTGAGCCTGGAGGCCCGCGCCCGGGTGCACTCGCCCGCGGTCCGGCATATCTCGGTCTCCTCGGTTCCGCGCAGCTGGCCGGTCTTTGCCTGGGAGGACGCCCCTGGCGGCGGCGAGCATTGGACCGTGGCGGCCGAGGCGATGCGCCGCCGGGGCGGGCGCTGGCTGCCCGTGCGCGACCCTGCCGCCTATGCCGGCGATGTGTTCCGCACGCTGGCCGCGGCCCATGGCCTGCAGGTGCCGCCCGCACAGCCGGCCCAGACCACCCTTCAGGCACAGATCGCCCAGCCCGCGCCGACCCAGCCGCTCAGCCCGGCATCGCTGGTGCCCCAGTCGCAGCCCCAGCCTCAGCCTCAGCCTCAGCCTCAGTCCGAGTTTCAGCCCCTGCCCCAGGCTCTGCAGGGCGAGGAGATCGCGCGCTGGTCGAGCGCCGGACTGACCGCCATCCTGCGCGGCATGCTGAAATTCTCAACCAATCTGACCGCCGAGATGGTGGGGCTGTCGGCCTCGGCCAAGCGCGGTTTGGTGGCGGGCGACCTTGCCGGCTCCGCAACAGCCATGCGCGACTGGCTGTCGGCCTATTGCGCGCTGGCCACCCCGCCGGAGTTTGCCAACCATTCGGGGTTGAGCGCGCAGACGATCCTGACCCCGGCCCAGACCGTGGCGATGCTGGCTGCCGAAGAGCGGCGCGCCCCCGGCCGCCTTGCGGGCCTGCTCAAGCCCGTGCGGCTTCCCAAAACCGGGCTGAACGGAACGCCGCCCGTTGGCATGGCGGTCGCCAAGACCGGGACGCTGGCCTTTGCACGCGGGCTGGCGGGGTTTGTGACCACCGGCGATGGCCGCCGGCTGGTTTTTGCAATCTATGCGACCGATCTGCAGGCCCGCGCGGCCGCACGGCTCGATCTGGACCAGCCCCGCGGCAGCCGCAGCTGGATCCGCCGCGCCCGCGCCCAGGAGACCAACATCCTTCTCAGCTGGCTCGCGCATTACAACGCCGCAGGCTGAACGCCGGGGCGGCACGCTGATCACTGGGCGGCAGGCTGATCCCCGGGCGGCAGGCTGAACGCCGAGGCGGCACGCTAACCACCGGGCGGCAGCCCAGGCTGGCCCAGCCGCCAGCGCTTGGGGGCTCATACGCCGGGGTCCTGAAACGCCACAGCCGCGACCCACGCACTCCCCGTCCGGGCAAGCGCGCTGGAGTAGGGGCTGCGCCACATCGCGGCGCAGCTTACGCGCATGCCCAAGGGCGGCTCACTCCACCCCGTTATGCTCCATGCGCAGACCCTTGGCCGTGCGCGGCGCAAAGCCCAGCCACTGGCTGTGCTCGGGCTTTTCGCTGCCATCCTCGTTGAGCGCAACAACCCCGTCATTGGCGGCCTCGATGAGGTCGAGATAGGCGACCTTCTCAGCCTCGCCCTTAAGCTGCCAGTCAAGAAACGCAGTCGAGAAATGGGCCAGGATGTTGTTCATGCGAACATTGTCCCAGACCGCATCGGCATAATGCTCGAAGGGCACGAAATCGAGCGTCTCAACCGGGGTCCAGCTTTCGGCCGGCGCGGGCATCGGCGCAGCGGCATTGTGATTGGCATTCTCGAAGGTCAGCAGCCAGGCCGGCGCATTGACCGTCTCCTCATAGATCACCCGGATGCCGTTCTCATAATCCGACACATCATCGATCGAGCCTGCAACATAGAGGATCGGGCGGTCGATCCCGGCCAGGCCAGCCCCGTCCCAGAACCCGAAATGCCGCCCCCAGGGCCCGATCGACACAAAGGCGCGGAACCGGGCGTCCATCAGCGCGGCATGGCTGTCGGTGCCGGCCAGATGCGCGCCCAGAAGGCCCCGCGGCGCGCCCCAGGCAAGATCGACCGCAGCCTGGGTCACCCCGGCCCCGGCGCTGATGATCGCGCCATAGCCGCCCATCGAATAGCCGATGATCGCGGCGCGCGAGCTGTCGGCGATGCCGCTCAGAAAGCTGGCCGGATCGGCGGCCATCCGCTCGATCTCGTCAAGCACAAAGCGGGTGTCGAGCGGCCGGTTGACCAGGGTCGAGCCGAAGGCCAGCCGGAAATCATAGGTGCTGTCAGTGTGGTCGATCGAGGCCACGACATAGCCCTTGGAGGCGAGGTTCTCGGCCACATGGCTCATCAGGAACCGGTTGCCGGGATAGCCATGGCTGACGATGACCACCGGCCAGGCGGTGCCGGTCATCGGGGCGGCATCGCGCACCGCGCTTCCGTGCAGCGTCACCTCGGTGACCCCGTCGCGCAGCTGCACGCCCGTATAGGGTGTGGGCGTGCCGGCCTCGGCCGCCGGATACCAGATCTCGACCGTCAGCGGGCGGTCATAGCTTGGCATCGCCTCATCGGTCACATTCACAATGTCGATCTGGTCGGGATTGCTGAGCGTGAGCGTGCGCACGCCGATGGGCATCTCGCCATAGCTGGCAAGCGCCGGCGCGTCCGGGCGGATCGTATCGATGCGGTTTTCAGCCTGCGCCTGCATGGCTGGCAGTGCCACCGCAGCAGCGGCCAGTGTCAAGGCCGCACGTCTCAAAAGGGTCATCGGCGTTCTCCGGGTTCTCTCAGAGCGAAAGGCGCGTGTCCTGCGCCCCAATGAAAAGGGCGGCCCAAGCCGGGCCGCCCCTCATGCCACAAACTGCGGGGCCTCAGTTCATCACGGTCCCGGCAAGACGCCAGGACCCGTTCTCGACAACCGAGATGAAGACCTCTTCGGAGGCGACATGATCGCCCGGGCCCATCTTGACGGTGTTGCCGGCAATCTCATCGGCGAAATCGAGCGTTTCCATCGCCGCGATGAAGCTTTCATGGGTGAGGTCGGGGCCTGCCGCCTCCAGCCCAGCGACCAGGATCTGCGCGGCCGAAATGCCCAGAAGCGCGCCGGTGCCCGGGAACTCCTCGCCCGTGGCTTCGGTGTAGCTCTTCACCCAGGCTGCGACCTCGGGATTGTCGAGCCGCGCCTCCAGATCCTGCCAGCCCGCACCGGCATAGACATTGTCCATCACGCCGTTCTTTGCCAGCGCCTTGGCAACCACGGTGTGAAAGCCCGCCGAGGAGAGCAGGAATTTCATATTCTCAAGGCCCATCTTGTCGGCCGTCACGATGGCGGTGATCACCTGGCTGACACCCAGCGCGAGGCCCACCGTGTCGCAACCCGCCTCGTTGAGCTTGGCCAGCGCACCGGCAAAATCCTTCTCATCGGGCTTGTGGGTCGTCTCGCCGACATAGTCTAAGCCGCGCGCCGCGGCCTCATCGACCACCGCCTGCTGGATCTCGGTGCCGAAATCGGTGGGCAGATACATCGCGCAGAATTTCGACGAGCCTTCGCTGTCGACCATAAAGCCCGTGGCCGCGCGCACCGCGTCGTAATAGCTCGCCGTGCCGGCAAATTTCCACGGCGCCGGCGGGTCGACCATCTGCCGGGCTGCGGTCAGCGGCGAGACATTGGGGATGCCCTTTGGTTCCAAGAGCTTGAACATCGCCAGGTTCATCGGCGTGCCCAGGCTCAAGAGCATCGCAAAGACCTGATCGCGGTTGACCAGCTTGTTGGCCGCCTGCACCGCCTTGGGCACCTGATAGCCATGATCCTCGACGATATAGGTGATCTTGCGGCCATGGATGCCGCCGGCCTCGTTGATCTCATCGAAGTAAAGCTGGGCGGCCTTGACGGCGGGCACCGAGAAGGGCGCGAAGATGCCCGACAGGTCATGCGCCCCGCCGATGCGGATTTCATCCTCGGTCACGCCCGGCGCATCGGCCAGTGCAGGCGCTGCGGCAAAGGCAAGTGCCGCCGCGATCAAGCTGTATTTCATGATGTTCCTCCCTGATGGCGCCCCACCGGGCGCAAATTGCTTGGATGCCCCTGAGATGTCCCTGAAACGTCAGTACATCGCGTCGATCAGCGCCTTGTGGCGCTTTTCCACAAAGCCGCGCTTGAGCTTCATGGTCGGCGTCAGCTCCTCATCTTCGGCGGTCAGCAGGATGTCGATCAAGCGGAAATCCTTGATCTGTTCGACCCGCGCGAATTCCTTGTTGACCTCGGCGACCACGCCGCCGATCAGCTCGACCACCTCTTCGGCGCGGGTGAGCGAGGCAAAATCCGAATAGGGGATCTGCCGGTCCTGCGCAAACTTCTCGACATTCTCCTGATCGATCATGATCAGGCAGCTCAGATACTTGCGCTTGTCGCCGATGATCACCGCATCCGAGATATAGGGCGAGAATTTCAGCCGGCTTTCGATCTCGGCCGGGGTGATGTTCTTGCCCCCCGCGGTGATGATGATGTCTTTCTTGCGCCCGGTGATGGTCAGGCATTGATGATTGTCCATCCGGCCCACATCGCCGGTGTGCAGCCAGCCATCGGTGGTGATCGTCTCCTCGGTCTTCTCGGGCTTGTTCCAATAGCCTTTGAAGATGTTGGGGCCGCGCACCAGGATCTCGCCATCGGCCGCGATGCGCAGCTCGCAGCCCGGCAGGCCGGGCCCGACCGTGCCGATATGGTTGTCGCCCACGCGGTTTGCCGTGGCAACGCCGGCGGTTTCGGTCATCCCGAACCCTTCGATCAGCGGCACGCCGATCGCGGCATACCAGCGGATCAGATCCGGGCTGATCGGCGCCGCCCCGGTCGTGCCGCGCCGCATCCGCGCCATGCCCAGCATGCTGCGCAGATTGCGCAGGATCAGCAGATCGGCCAGCCAATGCGCGGCCCGCAGCCCGGGCCCCGGGGTCCGGCCCTCCTCGATCATGCGAACCTGCTTCATCCCCGTGCCGACCGCCCAGTCGAGCGCAAGCCGGCCCATGCCGGTCGCCTCCGAGCGCATGATCATCACCCGGGAATAGATCTTTTCCCAGAGCCGCGGCACGGCGGTGAAGACATTCGGCCCGACCTCCTGGAGGTTTTCAAAGACCGTCTCGGGGCTTTCGGCGAAATTCACCGTCGAGCCCACCGCGATGGGGTTTTCCACCGAGACCAGCCGCTCCAGCACATGGCACAGCGGCAGAAAGCAGAGCTGCTGATCGTTGGGCAGATAGTCGAGGATCTCCAGCCCCGCCTGAAGCTGGTAGAGCATGTTGCGATGGGTGATCATCGCGCCCTTGGGCGGCCCGGTGGTGCCCGAGGTGTAGATGAGCATCCGCACATCCTCGGGCTGGGCCTTTTCCAGCTCCTCCTCAAACCACGTTGGATGCAGCTCGGCCTCTTCGCGGCCCATCGCGATGAGATCGTCGAGGAACATCACCTTCGGGTCGTCGAACCCGCGCAGCCCGTCACGGTCGAACACGATGACCTTCTTCAGCCCCGGCATGGCGCTGCGCGCCTCAAGGAACTTGTCGAGCTGCTCGTCATTTTCCACAAACAGGAAGGGCGCGCCGGAATCCTGCACCAGATAGGCAAGCTGTGCGGCGCTGTCGGTGGTGTAGACGCCCGAGGGGATGCCGCCCACCGAGGCTATGGCAAGGTCGCAGTAAAGCCAGTCGCGCCGGTCCTCGGACAGGATCTGCACCGGCTCACCCCGGGTCAGGCCCAGCCGCAACAGCCCCAGCCCGATCCATTTGGCGTGATCGTAGTAATCCTGCCAGCTGTAGGATTGCCAGATGCCGTATTCCTTTTCGCGATGCGCGGTGGTGGCGGCCAGCTCGCGGCAACGCTTGGCCCAAAGCCGCACGATGGTGTCGCAGCCTTCCAGCAGAATTGGGTCCTTCAGGGTCGCGCCATCGGCCATCGCGTCGCTCCTATCGCCAGGTTTTCCGGCGTTTCCAACGCCGCTGGCCGCGCTGGGTTTCGCCATGCTGTCCCAGATAGAATTCCTGAATGTCCTCGGAGGCGCGCAACCGCTCGGCGCTGCCGGCCATCACGATGCGCCCCAGCTCCAGCACATAGCCCATATGCGCGGTCTCCAGCGCGACATGGGCGTTCTGCTCGACAAGCAGCATGGTCACGCCCTGCTCGGCATTGAGCCGCTTGATGATGGTGAAGATCTCCTGGGTCAGCAGTGGCGACAGGCCCAGCGACGGCTCATCAAGCAGCATCAGCCGCGGCCGCGTCATCAGCCCGCGCCCGATCGCCAGCATCTGCTGCTGCCCGCCCGACAGGGTGCCGGCCGGCTGGGCGCGCCGCTCGCGCAGAATGGGGAAATAGTCGAAGACAAGCTCCAAATCGGCCGAGACATCGTCGCGGCGCGTAAAGGCGCCCATGCCGAGATTTTCCTCAACCGTGAGGAAGGGAAACACCTCGCGCCCCTCGGGCACATGGGCCAGGCCCGCGCGCACGATCCGGTCGGGGTCGCGGCCTTCGATGCGCGCGCCATTGAGGGTGATCTGGCCCTTTTCGGGGTCCATCACGCCCGAGATCGTCTTCATCAGCGTGGTCTTGCCAGCCCCGTTCGCGCCCAGAATGGTGACGATCTGGCCTTCCTCGACAGTGATCGACACGCCGCGCAGCGCCATGATCGCGCCATAGAAGGTCTCGACATTCTGCACGTCGAGAACGGTGCTCATGCCGGCACCTTGGAGGTGGCCGAGGTGCCCAGATAGGCCTCGATCACCGCGGGATGCGACTGCACCTCGGCCGAGCTGCCCTGCGCCAGCGGCCTACCATTGGCCACCGCCAGCACGCGGTCGGAGACCTGGGCGACCAGGTTCATGTCATGCTCGACCATCAGGATGGTGAGGCCCATATCCTTCTTCATGTCCTCGATCCAGAAGGCCACATCCTGGCTTTCCTCGACCGAGAGACCCGAGGCGGGCTCATCGAGCAGCAAAAGCTTCGGCCCGGTGGCAAGCGCGCGGGCGATCTCGACGACCTTGCGCACCCCATAGGGCAGCCCCGCGATCAGCTTGGTGCGATAGGCCTCAAGCTCCAAAAACTCGATCACCTCCTCGACCCGACGCCTGTGCGCGCGCTCCTCGGCCCGCACGCGAGGCAGGAAGAGCATGTCCTCCACCCAGCTTGTACGCCGATGCGCGTGGCGCCCCATCAGAAGGTTGGACAGCACCGTGGAATGATCGAAAAGCTCGATATTCTGGAAGGTGCGGGCGATGCCCAGGGGCGCGATCTGATGCGCGCTGAGCCCGGTGATGTCGCGCCCCTCAAAGACGATGCGCCCCGAGGAGGGCTGATAAAAGCGCGAGATCAGGTTGAAGATCGTCGATTTGCCCGCCCCGTTGGGGCCCACGATGGTAAAGACCTCGCCTGGCTCGACATCGAACGAGATCCCGTCCACCGCCTTCAGCCCGCCAAAGGAGATCGACAGATCCGTGACCGTGAGCAGGCTCGTCTCGGTCCCCGCCATCACCGCATCCTCTCGGTTTTCAGATAGCTTTTCTGGCGGCGGAACATATCGCGCCGGCAAAGCGGGAAGAGATCGAAAAAGGTGCGGGTCTTGAGCCAGCGGCCATAAAGCCCCATCGGCTCATAGATGATGAAGATGAGCAGGATGGCCGCAAAGATCAGCGTCTCGAAGCCGGGAAAGGCCGAGGTGTCCACACCCGAAACATCGCGCAGGATCGACAGAAGCTGCGGCAGCCCGGTGATCAGGATCGCGCCCAGAAACGCGCCCTGGATAAAGCCCAACCCCCCGATGGTGACGACCAAAAGCAGGTTGATGGAGATAAAGATCGAGAAGGCCTCGTAATTGATGAAGCTCAGCGCATGGCCCATCAGCGCGCCGGCCAGCCCGGTGACCGCGCAGGAGAGCCCGAAGGCCAGCGTCTTGGTGCGCGCGACATTGATGCCCAGCGCCCGGGCCGAGACCTCGCTGTCGCGCACCGCCAGAAACGCCCGACCCGTGGGGCTGCGCAAGAGGTTCGCATAGCCGATGGTCACCAGCACCACGGTCGTAAGGCACAGCCAGTAGAAATTGGGCAGCGCCGCATAGCGCTCGAAGCTCACGCCCAGAATGGTGATCTCGGGCGCGAAAATGCCGCCAATGCCGCCGGTGATCGGCTCGGCCAGGATCACGATCTCTTCCACGATCACAAAAAGCGCGAGCGTGGCGATGGCCAGATAGATGCCCGACATCCGAATGGCGGGAATGGCGATCACCGCGCCGAACACCCCGGTGATGATGCCCGCCGCGATGAAGGCCGGGACGAACGGCACCCCCACATTCATCAGCGCGACATTGGCATAGGCCCCGATGGCCAGAAACGCGGCATGCCCCAGGCTGACCTGCCCCGAATGCCCCACCAGCAGCATCAGCCCCATGCCGGCCAGCGCCCAGATCAGAGTGTTGGTCGCCTCGGCCAGGTAATACTCGCTGGCCGTGAAGGGCAGGAGGGCCATCACCACGATCAAAAGCGCGATCTTGATGCGGTTCCAATTGTCCTCGAAAAGGTCGATGTCGCGGTCATAGGTGGTTTTGAAGATGAACCGCATCGCCTCAGACCTTCTTGGCCTGGATCTGGGCGAACAGCCCGCCCGGGCGCAGGATCAGCACCGCCAGCATGATGATGTAGGGCACCATGGGCGCGAGGCTGTCGAGCGCGGGGTGCAGCATGCCCATATAGCCCCGCTGGGCCAGAGGCTCGATCATGCCGATGATCAGACCGCCAACCAGCGCGCCGGGAAGGCTGCCGAACCCGCCGATCACCGCCGCGGCAAAGGCCTTGATGCCCAAAAGCCCGATATTGGGGTCGATCGCGCCCTTTGAGGCGTAAAGCACCCCGGCGATGGTGGCCACCACGCCCGACAGCGCCCAGACGACCGAGTTCACGAATTTCACCGGAATGCCCATGTAATAGGCCGCAAGCTGGTTCTGGCTGGCCGCCTGCACCGCAAGGCCCAGCCGGGTGCGCGCAAAGAAGGCCCAGAGTGCGAGGGTCAGCACGACGGTGGTCAGGATCGTCACCGCATCGGCCGCGCTGATCACCAGCCCGGCAAACTTGAGGTTCTCGCCCGAGAACGGCGTTTCCAGAACCAGCGGTGTGTAGCCCCAGATCGTGCCGGCGACAAAGCGCAGCACAAAGCCCAGCGCGATGGTCAGGATCACCAGCGCAAAATGCGGCTGGCCGAAGATGCCGCGCACCAGGAACCGGTCGAGCCCATAGCCCACCCCGCCCATCACGATGCAGGCCATCAGCACCCCGGGCAGGAAGGCAAGCCCCCACCAGGCATCGTTGACAAAGCCCAGCGCCACAAAGGCGCCCAGCATCATCATGTCGCCCTGGGCGAAATTCACCCCTTCCGAGGCTTTGTAGATCAGCACAAAACCAAGCGCGATCAGACCGTAGATGCAGCCATTCGCGATGCCACCAAGTAGCAGTTGGATCAGCTCCATCCGCGCGTCTTTCTCCCTGATGCCCGCTTGGGGCCTGGCGCCAGATTGTTGCGCCGATGTTTTGTCCACAGTCGCCCGTGGCTTGCCCAAGGTCAAGCCCGGCGGGCGGAGCCAGATGCGCAGAAGACTGGCGCTCATGCGCAAACGCGCTAGGCATTGCCCCGACCGAAGCCAACACGGGTGCAGGATATGACGGCGGTACTTCTCTATTTTGCGGTGCTGGTGCCGTTTCTGGCCATTGATGCGGTCTGGCTGCGCTTTGTCATGGCACCTCTTTTTGAGCGGCATATCGGGCCGCTGATGGCCGAGACCCCGCGCTATGAGGTGGCCGCGATCTTCTATCTTTTCTACATTGCCGGCGTGGTCTGGTTTGCCGCCTGGCCCGGCCTGAAGGCGGGCGCACCGCTGATGGCCCTGGGCAATGGCGTGCTTTTGGGCCTGCTTGCCTATGGCACCTATGAAGCCACCAATATGGCCACCCTGCGCGGCTGGTCCTGGCAGATGGTGATCACCGACACCGCCTGGGGCGCGGGGCTGACCGGCGTCTCGGCGGCACTGGGGGTTCTGGTGCTGCGCGCGGCGGGCAAGGCGGGCTGATGCGGGCCGATGAGGTTTTGCACCCGACGCCCGCGGGGCTTTATTGCCCGCCGGGCGATTTTTACATCGACCCGGTGCGATCGGTGGACCGTGCGCTGATCACCCATGGCCATGCCGATCACGCCCGTGCGGGCCATGGGTCGGTGATGGCGACCGAGGAAACGCTGGAGATCATGGCGCTGCGCTTTGGCCCCGGCCATGCCGGCAGCACCCAGACGGCCGCAACGACGCGGATCGGCGATGCGCGGGTCAGCTTTCATCCCGCGGGGCATGTGCTGGGCTCGGCCCAGATCGCGGTCGAGGCGGGCGGGGTCCGGATCGTGGCCGCGGGCGATTACAAGCGCCGGGCCGACCCGACCTGCGCTGGGTTCGAGCCGGTGCCCTGCGATGTCTTCATCACCGAGGCGACCTTTGCCCTGCCGGTCTTCACCCATCCCGATGCGGGGGCGGAGGTGGGACGGCTGCTCGCCTCGCTCGCCCAGTTTCCCGATCGGGCGCATCTGATGGGGGTCTACAGCCTGGGCAAGGCCCAGCGGCTGATCGCGCTCTTGCGCGCGGCAGGCTATGACCGGCCGATCTACATCCATGGCGCGCTCAAAAAGCTCTGCGACTATTACGAGACCCGCGGCATCACGCTGGGGCCCTTGGAAAATGCGACGGTCGAAAAGGGCAAGAAGGGCAATTTTGCCGGGGCCGTCGTGCTCGGCCCGCCCTCGGCCTTTGCCGCCACCTGGGCGCGGCGCTTTCCCGATCCGCTGATCGGCTTTGCCTCGGGCTGGATGCGGGTGCGCCAGCGCGCCAAGCAGCGCGGCGCCGAGCTGCCGCTGATCATCTCCGACCATGCCGATTGGACCGAGCTCACCGACACCATCCGCGAAATCGCCCCAAGCGAGGTCTGGATCACCCATGGCCGCGACGACGCGCTGGCCCGCTGGTGCGTGCTGGAGGGGATCCCCGCGCGCCCGCTCGCGCTGGTCGGCTATGAGGATGAGGCCGAATGAAGGCCTTCGCCGCGCTTCTCGACCGGCTCACCCTGACGCCCGCGCGCAGTGCCAAGCTGCGCCTGCTGGCGGGGTATTTTCGCACCACGCCCGACCCCGACCGGGGCTGGGCGCTGGCCGCGCTGACCGGCGGGCTCGATCTGCCCGGCGTCAAACCGGCCATGCTGCGCGGCCTGGTCGAGGCGCGGGTGGATGCCGAGCTCTTCCGGCTCTCCTATGATTATGTCGGCGATCTGGCCGAGACGATCTCGCTGATCTGGCCCGCATCCGGCAGCACCGCGGCTGCACCGGCCCTGTCGGAGGTGATCGCGCAGCTGTCCGGCGCGGGCCGGACCGAGGCACCCGGCGTGATGACCGGACTTCTCGACCGCCTGGCGCCCTCCGAGCGCTATGCGCTGATCAAACTGGCCACCGGCGGGTTGCGGGTCGGCGCCGGGGCGCGCCTCGCCCGACAGGCGCTGGCCGATTTCGGCGGGCATGACGTGGCCGAGATCGAGGAGCTGTGGCACGGGCTGACCCCGCCCTATGCCGATCTCTTCGCCTGGCTTGACGGGCGGGCCGAGCGCCCCGCCCAGGCCGCCGCCGCGCCGTTTCGCCCGGTGATGCTTGCCCACCCGCTAGAGGAGGCGGATCTTGCAAAGCTCGACGCGTCGGCCTTTGCGGCGGAGTGGAAATGGGACGGCATCCGCGTGCAGGCAGTGGCCGAGGCCGGGGTTCGGCGGCTTTACTCGCGCACCGGCGATGACATCTCACCGGCCTTTCCCGATCTGGTCGCGGCGCTCGATTTCGACGGCGCGCTGGATGGCGAGCTGCTGGTCATCCGCGAAGGCCGGGTCGCGCCTTTTTCGGACCTGCAACAGCGGCTCAACCGAAAGACCGTGTCGGCCAAGCTGCAGGCCAGCCATCCGGCGGCCCTGCGCGCCTATGATCTCTTGCGCGACGGGCCGGAGGATCTGCGCGGCCTGCCCTTTGAGACCCGGCGCGCCCGGCTTGAGCAATTCGTGGCCGCCCTTGCGAGCGCGCGCATCGACCTCTCGCCCCTGCTGGCGGCAGGAGGAACCGAAGACTGGGCGGCGGCCCGGGCCGACCCGCCGGATGCCGCGATCGAGGGGCTGATGCTCAAGCGTCGCGACAGCCCTTATGTGGCGGGCCGGCCAAAAGGCCCCTGGTTCAAATGGAAACGCGCGCCCCAGACCGTGGATGCGGTGCTGATGTATGCCCAGCGCGGGCATGGCAAGCGCTCGGGCTACTA